>NZ_JBHMQU010000089.1:0-21924 GCF_042435015.1 Paracoccus panacisoli
CGCCCGCCCGCACGGTCGCGCGGGCGGCGTCCAGCGCGTCGCGCAGCGCCTCGGTCGCGGACTGGCGGCCGTGGGCGGCGACAAGCGCCGCGCCGGCGGGGGCGCCGAGCAGCCGGTCCACCGAGGGCAGGGCGCGGAACGCCTCCACCGGGTCAGTATCCGATGAGGAAGGGGTTGAAGCCGCCGCGCCGCCATTCGCTGTCGCGCATCAGCGCGTCGAGGCCCAGCGAGGCCACGTCGTCGGCCACCGGGTCGAGCGAGGGGTTGCGGTTCTGCGCCATCTGCTTGACCCACTGGCCGCAATCGCCGCAGGTCTCGGCCTTGATCTGGGCGCCGGTCCCGTCGGCGTCGGCGGTGCCCGAGCCGTCGCTGACCGCCTGAAAGCCGATCTTGCCGTTCTCGCCGCAGCACAGGCACTTGACCCGCACCTCGTTCCACAGCGTCTGGCAGCCGGCGCAGGCAGCGTAGCGCGCGCCCTCCGCGCCCATGATCCCGGTCACCACCGAGGCGCAGGCCCGCCCGCCGCAGACCGGGCAGACGCCGGTGCGGATCGGCACCAGCGCCGCGGCGTCCAGCCCCGCCGCGCGGCGGGCGAGGTGGGTCTGCACCGCCGCCGCGACGAAGAGATGCGGGGCGGCGCTGTCGGCGGGGATGTCGTCGGCCATGACGTTGCCGATCAGCCAGGCGCGGTCCTCGGGCCCGGCAGCGGCCAGCGCATCGAGCGCCAGCCGCGCGGGCGCCGGCATCTCGATCTCGCGCGCCGCCACGATCAGCGCGTCGAGCGTGCCGCCGAGCGCCTCGTCATCCGCCTCGGCCTGCCGGTCGATGGGCGGCATCCGGGCGGCGCGAGCCTGCGCCACGCGGTCGGGGTCGAGCGGGGGAAGCGGCGGCAGCGCCGCGGCCAGCCGGGCCTGCACCTGCGCCAGCGCGGCAAGGAAGCCGAGATACGGCCCGAGGTTGGACCCCTCGGCCAGGAACGCGAGCCGCTCGGCGCGGCGGGTGAAGAGCGCCGGCAGCTTGGGCAGAATGGCAAGCGGCGGCGTCGGGACGCCGCCGATCATGTCGGGTCTGGGCTGGATCGGATCGGTCATCGTTCCTCCGTCGGGCCGGACCGGCCACGGGCGAAGGGTTACTCTGCCGGTTTCGAGGTCTGGCGTCTAGCCAGTTCCCGCAGCCATTTGCGGTGATGGCGCCACGACCAGCCGCCGGTGACGGTGCCGCGGGTCATCGCCCGGATCGTGCCCTGCGTCCACACCGCGGCGAAGACGTGCAGGATGAACACCAGCACGATCAGCACCGCCGAGATGGAATGGACGAGGATGGCGATCCGCCGCGTCTCGATCGAGACCAGCGTGGGGAAGTACTGCACCCACATCATGATCCCCGAGATCAGCAGCGCGAGGATCACCCAGAACATCCCCCAGAACACGGTCTTCTGGCCGAAGTTGTACTTGCCGAGTTCCGGCAGGCGCTCTTCGTGCCCTGCGATCACGTCGCCGATCTGCGAGGTCCAGACGAGGTCCTCGCGCCGCAGGATGTTCAGGTGCACGAGCTGCACGAACATCCCGAGGAAGCTGACCGACAGCGCGATCCCGATGAAGGGATGCAGCCAGCGCGTCGTCTGCCCGCCGCCGAAGAGCCCGGTCAGCCCGTAAAGCGCCGGGCTGAACAGCGCGAAGCCCGACAGCATCAGCAGGATGAAGCAGATCGCCGTGAACCAGTGGTTGATCCGGGTGAAGGTCACGTAGCGGCGGACCTCGACCGGGCGCAGGCTCAGGATCTTGTCGGTGGATTCCGAAAACTCGCGTCCTGCCATCACACCTGACCCCTGTCGTCCACGGTCGGCGCGGGCGCCGTCCCGATCTCTTCGCGCACCATCTGCTGGGCCTCGCGCTCATCCTCGACCGTGACGCGGTTGCCGCGGTGGAACACCGCCATCGCCGCCGCGCCCACGGCGGCCAGGCCGACCGCCGCCAGACCCACGGGCTTGGCGTTGCCCTTCCACGTCGAGACCACGCCCGAGATCGACGGATCGTCCGGCAGATCGTTGTAGATATGCGGCCGGTCGGCGTGCTGCAGGACATACATCACGTGCGTCCCGCCCACGCCCTGCGGGTCATAGAGCCCCGCATCGGCGTAGCCGCGCCCGCGCAGATCCTCGATCCGCTCGGCGGCGAGGGTCTTCATGTCCTCTTTCGTGCCGAAGGTGATCGCCTGCGTCGGGCAGGCCTTGGCGCAGGCCGGGCCTTGCCCCACCGCCACCCGGTCCGAGCAGAGGGTGCACTTCTTGACCACATGGTTGGCGTTGAGCCGCGGGATGTCGAACGGACAGCCCGAGATGCAGTAGCCGCAGCCGATGCAGTTGTCGCTGATGAAGTCCACGATCCCGTTGGAATACTTGACGATCGCGCCCGGCGCCGGGCACGCCTTGAGGCAGCCCGGGTCTTCGCAGTGCATGCAGCCGTCCTTGCGGATCAGCCACTCGAAGTTGCCGGTGTCCGGGTTGTCGTATTCCGCAAAGCGCATCAGCGTCCACATCTCGGCGGTGAGGTCGTGGGGGTTCTCATAGACCCCCACGTTCACGCCGATCTCGGGATGCGTGTCGTTCCACTCGGCGCAGGCCGACTGGCAGGCCTTGCAGCCGATGCACTTCGAGATGTCGATGAGCTTCGCCACCGCGTCGAGCGGCGTCGGGTTCTCGGCCACCGGCCCGCCGGCCGAGGACCGCACCACCGCGGCCTGGCCCAGCACCGCTGTGCCCGGCTGCACTGGCGGGTTCATCATCGCCATGTTGGGGGGCGAGTTGTGGGTCGGGATCGGGGTCGTCGCGGTCGTGACCGCTGGCCCCGTGGTGGCGTTGCCCGAGGGGGCCGCCGCCGCCGTCGCCGCAGGTGCCGCCGCCGCCGGGGCGGCCGTGGCGGCAGGAGCCGTCACGGGTGCCGCCCCGGGAGCCGTCGCGGCTGCCGTCGCCGGAGTGGTCATCATCGTGGTGTCGGTCGGAGTGGTCATGACACGGCCTCCCCCACGCTGGGTTCGATGTTGACGAGGAACGCCTTGTATTCCGGCGTCTCGATGTTGGCGTCGCCGACGAAGGGTGTCAGGCTGTTCGGCCCCCAGCCCTTCTTCGCCGCACCGACAAAGCCCCAGTGCAGCGGAATGCCGACGACATGGACGGGCTTGCCGTCACAGATCAGCGGCTTGATCCGCTTGGTGACGAGGGCCTTGGCGCGGACCTCGCCCCGCTTGGACCACACCCGCACCCAGCCGCCCTTCTCGATGCCCTTCTCGGCGGCCAGCTGCTCGCTGATCTCCACGAAGAACTCGGGCTGCAACGCGGCGTTCACCTTGTTGTGCTTGGTCCAGTAGTGGAAATGCTCGGTCAGCCGGTAGCTGGTGGCGACGAACGGGAACTCGGCCGAGTTGCCCAGATGCGCCACGTCCGAGGCGAACACCCGGGCCACCGGGTTGCCGCGCATCCGGGCGTTGAACACGTTCTGGACCGGGCTCTCGAACGGCTCCATGTGGGTCGGGAAGGGCCCGTCGCGCATCATCCCGCGGCTGAAGAGCCGCGACACCCCTTCGGGGTTCATGATGAACGGCATGACCTCGCCCGGCTTCGCCGTGGGGGCGATGTCGGGGACGTCGTTGCCTTCCCATTTCTCGCCGGTCCACTGGATGATGGGCCGGGTCGGGTCCCACGGCTGGCCGTTGAGGTCCGCCGAGGCGCGGTTGTAGAGCGTCCGGCGGTTGACCGGCCAGCTCCACGCCCATTTCGCGTGCACGCCCATCCCCGAGGGGTCGGCGTTGTCGCGGCGGGCCATGTTGTTGCCGTCCTCGTTGAAGCAGCCGGAATAGATCCAGCAGCCGCAGGCGGTGGACCCGTCGTCGCGCAGTTCGGCGAAGCTTTTCACCTGCTTGCCGGCCGCGGTCAGCACCTTGGTCGCGTCCTTGGGGTCGGTCACGTCGCCGAGCGCGCGGCCGTTCAGCTCGCGGGCGAGCTCGTCGGGCTTCGGCTCGTTCTGGTCGGCATAGTCCCAGGTCAGGTTCAGGATCGGGTCGGGGAAGACCCCGCCCTCGGCCTGATAGAGCGCCTTCACCCGCAGGTGGATCTGCGCCATGATCCAGGTGTCCAGCCGCGCATCGCCCGGCATGTCCGCCGCCGCCCAGTGCCACTGCAGCCAGCGGCCCGAGTTCACCAGCGCGCCCTCGTCCTCGGCAAAGCACGAGGTCGGCAGCTGGATCACCTCGGTCTGGATCGCGGCGCTGTCCACGTCGTTGTAGGCGCCGTGGTTTTCCCAGAACCGCGCGGTCTCGGTCTCGAGCGGGTCCATCACGACCAGCATCTTGAGCTTGCTCAAGGCGTTGGTGTTCTTGCCGCGGTTGGACAGCGCCATCAGCGGGTTGAACCCCTGGCAGAAGTAGATGTTGACCCGGCCCTGGTCCATCAGCTCGAACATCCGCAGCATGTCGTAGGCCGGGACGTCGAGCTTGGGCAGGTAGTGGAAGGCCCAGTCGTTGTCCACGGTCGCCGCGTCACCCCACATGGATTTCATGAACGAAACCATGAACTTGGGATAGTTCTGCCAATAGCTGGTCTGGCCCGGCTGCAACGGCTTGAACGCCCGCGACTTGAGATAGGTGGCCCAGTCGGGCTCCTTCTCGGTCGGGATGTTCAGGTAGCCCGGGATCAGGTTCGACATCAGCCCGAGGTCGGTCAGCCCCTGGATGTTCGAGTGTCCGCGCAGCGCGTTCATGCCGCCGCCGGGCACGCCGATGTTGCCGAGGATCAGCTGCAACATCGCCATGCCGCGGATGTTCTGGGCGCCCTTCGAGTGCTGCGTCCAGCCCAGCGCGTACATCGAGGTCATCGTCCTGGTGGGAGACGAGCATTCCCCGATCATCTCGGCAATCTTCAGGAAACGGTCCTGCGGGGTGCCGCAGATCCGCTCGACCATCTCGGGGGTGTAGACCTCGACATGGGCCTTGAGCAGGTTCCAGACGCAGCGCGGGTTCTGCAGCGTGGGATCGGTGACGGCAAAGCCGTCGTCGCCCACGACGTAATCCCAGCTCGACTTGTCATAGTCGCGCTTCTGCTCGTCGTAGCCCGTGAACAGGCCATCCTGCCAGCCGAACTCGTCCTTGACGATGAAGGCCGCGTTTGTGAACGCCCGGACGTAGTCCCACTGGACCTTGTCGTTGGCGATCATCCAGCGGATCAGCCCCATCAGGAAGGCGATGTCGGTCCCCGGCCGGATCGGCGCGTAATAGTCGCTGACGGCCGCCGTCCGCGTGAACCTCGGGTCCACGACGATCAGCTTGGCACCGCGATGGTGCTTGGCTTCAGTGACCCACTTGAACCCGCAGGGGTGGGCTTCGGCGGCGTTGCCGCCCATCACGATCACCAGGTCGGTGTTCTTGATGTCGGTCCAGGAGTTCGTCATCGCTCCACGGCCAAATGTCGGGCCCAAACTGGACACCGTGGGGCCGTGTCAGACGCGCGCCTGATTGTCGAAGCCTACAATTCCCATCGACCGGACGACCTTGTAGGTCAGCCAGGCGGTTTCGTTGGTGGTGGCCGACGCCGCGAGGAAACCCGTCGTCGTCCAGCGGTTGACGGGCACGCCCGCCTCGTTGGTCTGCAGCAGGTTGGCGTCGCGGTCGTCCTTCATCGCGCGGGCGATGCGGTCGAGCGCGTCGTCCCACGAGATCGGCTCGAACGCGGTGGCGCCGGGCTTGCGGATCATCGGCTGCGTCAGCCGGGTCTCGGCGTTGACGAAGTCCTTGAGCGCCGCGCCCTTGGGGCACAGCGTTCCGCGGTTGACCGGGTGGTCGGCGTCACCCTCGATGTGCATGACGCGGCGCTTGCCGTCCTCGCCGGGGGCGGCATAGACGATGATGCCGCAGGCCACCGAGCAGTAGGGGCAGGTGTTGCGGGTCTCGGTCATCGCCGTCAGCTTGAAGTCGCGCACATGCGCCAACTCAGCCGCCTCGGCCGTTCCGAACCCCATCGCCCCCAGCGACGTTGCCGCGACACCCGCACCCGCCAGCCTCAGAAAGCTGCGGCGTGAGAGGTCGATGTTCATCCGATCCTCCTTTTTGCCTGTCCACCAAGATAGGTCCGCCCATGATGCGGCCGGCGGGGCCCTTGCGTCAAGCATCGAGGCCCCTTGCGCGAGGGATGTGATCACAGCGCGCTGCGCAGGTCCCACAGGTCGGGAAACAGCACCACGTCCAGCATCCGGCGCAGGTAATCCACCCCCGCCGTCCCCCCGGTGCCGCGCTTGAAGCCGATGATCCGCTCGACCGTGGTCAGGTGGTTGAAGCGCCAGCGGCGGAAGTAGTCCTCGAAGTCGACCAGCTTCTCAGCGAGCTCGTAGAGGCTCCAGTACCGCTGCGGGTCGGCGTAGACAGCGCCCCAGGCGGCGCGGGCGGCCGGATCGGGGCGGGTCGGGGCCGCGACATCCGCGGGCGGGGCCACGTCGAACCCGGCCTCGGCCAGCCGCCCCAGCACCACGGCGTAAAGCGAGGGCCGCGCCAGCTCGTCGCGCAGCGCCGCCGCCAGCTCGGGCCGGTGCGCGTGCGGGCCGATCAGCGCCGGGTTGCGGTTGCCGGCGACGAACTCGATCATCCGGTACTGCCAGCTCTGGAACCCCGAGCTTTCCCCGAGCATCGGCCGGAACTGCTGGTATTCGCTGGGGGTCATGGTCCTGAGCACGTCCCACGCCGAATTGAGCTGCTCCATGATCCGGGCCACACGGGCCAGCATCTTGAAGCTTTCGTGCAGCCGCCTGGCCGCGATCGCCTCGCGCGCCGCACCCAGCTCGTGCAGGGCGAGCTTCATCCACAGCTCGCTGGTCTGGTGCTGGATGATGAACAGCATCTCGTCGTGGGCGCCCGACAGCGGATGCTGCGCCGACAGGATCGGGTCGAGCGCCAGGTAGTCGCCATAGGCCATCCGGCCCTAGAACGACAGCCGCGCGCCGTGGTGGCCGGGCGGGGAGGGGTCGGGGTCGGTCATCGGGGCACCTCGGCGCGGGGCTGGCGGCGCCAGCGGTCGGGGGTCTGGCCCTCGGCGTCGCGGAACACCCGGATCAGGTGACTCGCGTCGCAGAAGCCGGTGGCGTCGGCGACCCGGGCCAGCGGCGCGTCGCCGCGCGCGATCAGCATCCGCGCCTGCGCCAGCCGCAGCCGCATCGCCGCCGCCGCGGGCGACAGCCCCAGCGCGGCGGCGAAATGCCGTTCGAGCCGGCGCCGCCCGACGCCCAGATGCGCCGCCAGCGCCGCCACCGTGGGCGGGCTGTCCAGCCGCTGCTGCAGGATCATCAGCGCCCGCCGCACCAACGGATCGGCGGTGGACAGCTCGAGCGGCATTCCCGGCTGCGGCTGGTCGCCGAAGGCCGGGGCCCCCGGTCCGCCGGGCGTGTCGATCATCATGATGGCGAGCGCCTTGCGCGCCGCCGCCCGGCCGATGTGCCGATCGACGAGCAGCGCGGCCAGCTGCGCCGCGCTGACCCCGCCCGAGCACGACAGCCGGTCCCCGTCCACCACCAGCGTCCGGTCGCTCACCGGACGCGGCGCGGCGGGACCAGCCCCCGCGGCTGACCCGGCCCCGAACTCGGCCTGAAACTCGTCGTGGTGAAACCAGCTCACGCAGGCGTCCCGCCCCGCCATCAGCCCGGCGCGGGCGAGGATGAAGACGCCCGTGCACACCCCGGCCAGCGGCACCCCCGCCGCCGCCGCCCGCCGCACGAAGGCGCCGAGCGCGGGGTCGAGCGGCTGCGGCGCGCCAATCAGCCCGCCGATGACCACGACGTAATCGTATTGCGCGGGGTTCTCGGGCGCGGTGTCCGGCTCGATCCGCGTCCCGCAACTGGCGCGGATGGCGGTGCCGGGCGTGCCGAGCACCGCCCAGCGGCAGAGGATCGGCCGCGAGCGGTCGCCCTCGTCGGCGGCCAGCCGCAGCACATCGACGAAATTGGCATAGGCCGCGAGGGTGAAGCGCCGGGCGAGCACGAACGCCACGTTGAGCCGCGGGGCCCCCGCCGCCCCCCTGCCGACCATGCCTGTGCCGCTCGACTCCACGCCCCGCGCCCTGTCCGGTTGCTCCTCCGCCCCTGCCTAGCAGGGCGGCGGGGGCGCTGTCACCGCCCGTCACCAGCCGTGGCGGGGCGGCACGCTTCCGCTTCGCCGGGCGGGGTGCTACCCCCGTGCCACGCCCATGCCCACGCCCAAGCAAGCCAAGGGGACCGCCATGACCACCGACCCGATCCGCCTGTCGCAACTGTCCCACGGGGGCGGCTGCGGCTGCAAGCTGGCGCCCGCGGTGCTGCGCGAACTGCTCGCCGGCCAGGCGGCGGCGCAGGCCTTCCCCCAGCTTCTCGTAGGGACCGAGACGGCGGACGATGCGGCGGTGTGGCAGGTCTCGGACGACCTCGCGGTGATCGCCACCACGGATTTCTTCATGCCGATGGTGGATGACCCGCACGCCTTCGGCCGCATCGCCGCGACCAACGCCATCTCGGACATCTACGCCATGGGCGGGCGGCCGATCATGGCGCTGGCGATCCTCGGGATGCCCATCGACAAGCTGCCCGCCGCCATGATCCGCGAGATCCTCGAGGGCGGCCGCGCGATCTGCGCCGAGGCCGGCATCCCGGTCGCCGGCGGTCACTCCATCGACTCGCCCGAGCCGATCTACGGCCTCGCGGTGATCGGCCTCGTCCACCCCGCACGGCTGCGCCGCAACGCCGACGCCAAGCCCGGCGACGCGCTGATCCTGACCAAGGGGCTGGGGGTCGGCATCTACTCGGCGGCGATCAAAAAATCGGCGCTGGACGAGGACGGGATCGCCGAAATGATCGCCTCGACCACGCTGCTGAACAAGGTCGGCGCGGATCTCGCCGACGACCCGGCCGTCCACGCCATCACCGACGTGACCGGCTTCGGCATCCTCGGCCACGGGCTCGAGGTCGCGCGCGGCTCGAACGCCCGCGTGGTGATCGAGCGCGCGCGCCTGCCCTTCCTCACCCGCGCCGAGGAGCTGGCCGAGGCGGGCTTCGTCACCGGCGCCTCGCATCGCAACTGGGCCGCCTACGGCGCCGAGGTCACGCTGCCCGAGAACCTGCCCGACTGGCAGCGCCACCTGCTGACCGACCCGCAGACCTCGGGCGGGCTGCTGGTCGCCGTCGCACCCGAGGCCGCCGAGGCCACCCTCGCCGGCATCCACGCCGCAGGCTACCCGCTCGCCGCCATCGTCGGCCGGGTCGAGGACGGCACCGGCATCACGGTGATCTGACCCCCTCGGGCTGGACCCAAATATCCTGGGGGGAGCGCGCCTCGCGCGCGGGGGGCAAAGCCCCCCTTCAAGGCCATTCAGTCCTTGGCGCGCTCGACGTACGAGTTGTCTTCGGTGTTGATCACGATCCGGGTGCCCACGCCGATATGCGGCGGCACCATCACCCGCAGCCCGTTGTCGCAGGTCGCGGGCTTGTAGGACGAGGACGCGGTCTGCCCCTTCACCACCGGCTCGGTCTCGGTGACCTCGACGGTGATCTTCTGCGGCAGCTCCATGGCGATGGGGGCGCCGTCATAGACCTGCAGGAACACCCGCATCCCTTCCTGCAGATAGGCCTTCTGCTCGCCGACCATGTCGGCGGGGGCCACGACCTGCTCGTAGGTCTCGGGCTCCATGAAGTGGAACCCCTCGCCGTCCTCGTAGAGGAAGTCATAGCCGCGCTCGTCCACGTGGGCGCGCTCGACCTGCTCGGTGGTGCGCCAGCGCTCGGAGACCTTCACCCCGTCGGCGATGCGGCGCATGTCCACCTGCGTCACGGGCGTGCCCTTGCCGGGGTGGAAGTTCTGGGCGGTCAGCACGACATAGAGCTTGCCGTCCAGTTCGACGACGTTGCCCTTGCGCAGCGAGGAGGCGATGACTTTCACGGACGGTCTTTCTTGCGTTCGGGGGATGCGGGAAATATCGCCGCGCTCTCTAGCTTATCCCGCGCCAAATCGCCAGAGGCCGCCCGTTGCCCGCCCAGACGACCCCCGACACCCCGTGGTGGGACGCCACCCGCCACGCCGACCGCCGCCCGCTGCTGGTGGCGCGGAACCGCATCCAGGCCGCGATCCGCGGCTGGCTGGCGGCGCAGGACTTCACCGAGGTCGATCCCGCCGCGCTCGCCCGCTCGCCGGGCAACGAGGCGCATCTGCACGGCTTCGCCACCGAGGCGATCGGCAACGACGGCACCCCCCGGACGATGTATCTGCACACCTCGCCCGAGTTCGCGCTGAAAAAGCTGCTCGCCGCGGGTGAGACCCGCATCGCCGCCTTCGCCCATGTCTGGCGCAACCGCGAGCGCGGGGCGCTGCATTCGCCCGAGTTCACCATGCTGGAATGGTATCGCGCGGGCGAGGACTACACGGCGCTCATGGACGACTGCGCGGCGCTGCTGCGGCTGGCCGGCGAGGCGGCAGGGGTCACGCGGCTCAGGTTCCGCCATGTGGAATGCGACCCCTTCGCCACGCCCGAGCGACTGTCGGTCGCGGATGCCTTCGCCCGCCACGCGGGCATCGACCTGCTCGCCACGATCCGCGCCGACGGCTCCACCGACCGCGACGGGCTGGCCGCGCAGGCTGAGGCGGCCGGGCTGCGGGTGGCCCCCGACGACGGCTGGCCCGACATCCTGTCGCGCATCCTCGTCGCCCGGGTCGAGCCGCATCTCGGCCACGGCCGCGCCACGTTCCTCGACCGCTACCCGGCGCCCGAGGCGGCGCTCGCCCGCCGCGCCGCCGACGACCCGCGCGTGGCCGAGCGGTTCGAGCTTTACGCCTGCGGGGTCGAGCTCGCCAACGGCTTCGGCGAGCTGACCGACCCCGCCGAGCAGCGCCGCCGCTTCACCGCCGAGATGGACGAGCGCGCCCGCGTCTATGGCGAGCGCTACCCGCTGGACGAGGATTTCCTGGCCGCCCTGGCGCAGATGCCGGACGCGAGCGGCATCGCGCTGGGCTTCGACCGGCTGGTGATGCTGGCGACCGGCGCGGCGCGGATCGACGACGTGCAGTGGACCCCGGTTCCCTAACGCGTCCCCTGACCTCCTTTGGACTGATCCAACGGACCGCTAGCCCAGCCCCTCGCGCTCGAGCGCCTCGCGCACCAGCCCCGGCATCCCGGTCACGTTCAGCTTGCGCTTGAGCGTCGAGGACGTGTTGGCCACGGTCTTGTAGCTGATTCCGATCTCGTCGGCGATCTGCTGCAGGGACCGGCCGGCGCCGATCAGTGCCAGCACCTGTTCCTCGCGCTCGGTCAGCTCGGCCCGCCGCCCGGCGCCCGCTTGCCGCGTCGCCAGCGCCAGCGCCACGGCGGGCGAGAGGTAGTACTCCCCCGCTTCGAGCGCGCGGATCGCGGTGGCGAACTCCTCGGGCGCGGCGTTCTTCGACAGGAACCCCTGCGCCCCCTCGGCCAGCGCCCGGGCAGCGAAGCCGGGCTGATCGTTCATCGAGAAGACCAGCACCATTGCCTCGGGCGCACGCTCGCGGATCGGGGCGATCAGCGTCAGCCCCGGCGCGTCGGGCAGCGCGATGTCGAGCACCACGACCGAGGGTTGCTCGGTCTCGAGCGCAGCCAGCGCCTCGGCCCCGGTCATGGCCTTGAGGACGCGGCCATAGCCGAGCTCTCCGAGCAGCCGCCCGCAGCCGAGATGGGTGATGGGATGGTCGTCGACCACCAGCGCGACGCGCGGGGCCGCGGGGTCGGGGGAGGAGTCGGGCGCCGTCGGGGCGCGGTCTGCGTCGGTCATCGGGGCTCAGGCAACTGGGTGCAGGGGCGGACGGATCGGCGCCGGGACGGTCGGCGGCCGACGGCACGGGGCGGGCCGGGTCGGATCGGGCGGGCGCAGGGACCGGACCGCCCGCCCGGGCGCGGTGAACGGCCCGGACAGGGGCGCGGCACGGCCGGAACGCGGGCGGGGCAGGGTCATGCGGCGGCCTCGGGCAGGGTCGCGGTGACTGTGACACCTCGCGGCCCGTCCTGCACGTCAAAACTGCCGCCGAGCAGCGCTACGCGCTCGCGCATCCCGCTGATGCCGTTGCCGTCCGGGGCTCCGCCGCGGCCGCGGCCGTCGTCCGACAGCCGCACCGTCCAGCCCCGGCCGGGCGCGTGGCGAACGCTGGCCGCGATGCGGGTGGCGCCGGCATGGCGCAGGCTGTTGGTGCTTGCTTCCTGCAGGATGCGATAGATGGTCAGCGCGGTCGCCTCGTCCGGTTCGGGCAGGGTGTCGGGCAGGTCGATGGTCCATGCGACCCCGGGATCACGGGCCCGCGCCTCGGCCATCAGGTCGGCCAGCACGGCCGCGAAGGGCAGCTGCCCCAGCGCCATCGGCCGGAGGCCGGCGAGCAGCGCGGTGTTCACCCGGCGGATCTCGGCGGCGATCGACAGAATGTTGTCGGCGTGCTCGCGCAGCGCCGGGTCGGTGGCGCGGTCGCGGATCGCCTGCGCCTCGACCCTCAGCGCGAAGAGGCAGGGCCCGTATTCGTCGTGCAGGTCGCGGGCGATCGCCTTGCGCTCCTGGTCGCCGCGGCCGACCACCTGCCGGGACAGGCGGGCGCGCTCGGCCTCGGCCGCCCCCAGCGCCGCGCCCAGCCGGTCCACGTCGGCGGCGAGCGGGGCGAGGTCGGGCGTCGTCACCGCCCCCGCCCGCGCCGAAAGCTCGCCGCGGCCGAGCCGGTTCACCACCTCGCGCAGCCGTGCCAGCGGCGCGAGCCCCGCGCGCAGGATCATCGCGGTCGCCAGCACCTGCGCCAGCGCCGCGACGGCGGTCAGCAGCGCCAGCGTCCGGGCGTCGCGCCACAGCGCCGCCAGCCCCACTGTGGGGTCAGGGGCGATCATCACCATCCCGTAGCGCAGCCGGTCCTGCACGATGGGCAGCTCGGTCGCCTGCCCGGGCGGCGAGAGCAGCCGCACGAACCAGCGCGGCGGCAGGTCGGGGCGCGGCGTTGCCGTGCCGGGCGACAGGCTGCGCCCGCTCAGCCCCTCATAGACGGTGATGCGGGCGTGCCGCGGCTCGACCAGCCGTTCGGCCAGCGCGGCGGGCAGGCGCCCGCCCGGCACCGTCCCGCTGAGCGTGGCGAGCGCGGCGAGGACGAGGCTGCGGGCTGAATGGCTTGACGCCGCGACCTCGGCTGCGACCGAGGCGCGGGCCCCCAGCGCCAGCGCCACGGCGGCGGCGCCGGTCAGCGCCAGCTGCACGGCCAGAACCAGCGCGACGATGCGGGCGGTCAGCGTCATGCCCGATCCGTGCCACGCCGCCCGCGCCCCCGCAACAATCGCCACCGGCGACGGGCGGTGCCGAGCGCGCCCGCGACCCGGTGCCGCATGCCCGGCACCCCGGTCGGCCGCCATCCCCCGCACCCCTGCCGGGGGCGCGATTTTCGCCGCCATTCACCGCCCCCCGCGGCGCGCAACACGGGTTGCAACGTCGCGTCACTTTCGCCACGGTGCGGGTGGGAGAAAGTGGCCACGCGGCCATGGGCGCGCCGCCAATGCGCGTCGGATCGACAGGGAGAGAGACAGACATGAGCAAGACCTATGCCGCAGCGGCCGCCGCCGTGGCGCTGATCGCCGCACCCGCCGTGGCCGAGATCTCGGACGGCAAGGTGAAGATCGGGATCCTCAACGACCAGTCCGGCGTCTACGCCGATTTCGGCGGGCTCGGGTCGGTCGAGGCGGCGAAGATGGCGGTCGAGGAATTCGGCGGCAAGGTTCTGGACGCGCCGATCGAGGTCGTCTCGGCCGACCACCAGAACAAGGCCGACATTGCCAGCAACATCGCGCGGCAGTGGTACGACACCGAGCAGGTCGATTCGATCATGGAGCTGACCTCGTCCTCGGTCGGCCTCGCCGTGCAGGCGCTCTCGGCGGAAAAGAAGCGCATCACCATCAACACCGGCGCGGCGACCACCGACCTGACCGGCAAGGCCTGCACCCCCTACGGGTTCCACTGGGCCTATGACACCCACGCGCTCGCCGTCGGGACCGGCGGGGCGATGGTCGATCACGGCGGCGACAGCTGGTATTTCCTGACCGCCGACTACGCCTTCGGCTACTCGCTCGAGGACAACACCGCGGCGATCGTCAAGGAAAAGGGCGGCACGGTCACGGGTTCGGTGCGCCACCCGCTCGGCACCACGGATTTCTCGTCCTTCCTGCTGCAGGCGCAGTCGTCGGGGGCCAAGGTCATCGGCCTCGCCAACGCCGGGCTCGACACCCAGAACGCCATCAAGCAGGCCGCCGAGTTCGGCATCACCCAGGGCGGCCAGCAGCTCGCTGCGCTGCTTCTGACCATCGCCGAGGTGCACGGTCTCGGGCTTGAGGCCGCGCAGGGGCTGACCCTGACCGAGGGATTCTACTGGAACCGCGACGACGCCAGCCGCGAGTTCGGCAAGAAGTTCATGGAGCGGACCGGCAAGATGCCGAACATGAACCAGGCCGGCGTCTATTCGGCCGTGCGCAGCTACCTCAAGGCCATCGAGGCCGCGGGCTCGGACGATGCCGACGCAGTGGCGGCCAAGCTGCACGAGCTGCCGGTCAGCGACGCCTTCGCCCCCCAGGGCAAGGTCGCGGCGAATGGGCGGATGATCCACGACGTCTATCTGATGAAGGTCAAGAAGCCCGACGAGGTGAAGGAGCCGTGGGACTACTACACGGTCCTCGCCACGATCCCGGGCGACCAGGCGTTCCTTGACCCGGCCAAGTCGGGCTGCCCGCTGGTCAAGTAAGGCGCCGCACACGGCCCTTGGGGCGGGGGCGCGTCCGCGCGCCTTCGCCCCCCGTCCCGACATGACCGCCGCACCTGGGGAGGATGCGCCATGACCCGTTTTCCGAACACCGCCTGCCTGATGATGACCGCCGCCACCGCCGCGCTGCTGGCGCTGCCCGCGCACGCCGAGATGAGCGACGGCAAGATCAAGATCGGGGTGCTGAACGACCAGTCCGGCGTCTATTCCGCGCTGGGCGGCACCGGCTCGCTCGAGGCCGCGAAGATGGCCGCCGAGGAGTTCGGCGGCAAGATCGGCGACACGCCGATCGAGGTCGTCGGCGCCGACCACCAGAACAAGGCCGACATCGGGTCGAACATCGCCCGCCAGTGGTATGACCGCGACCAGGTCGACGCGATCATGGACCTGACCACCAGCTCGGTGGCGCTTGCGGTGCAGGCGATCAGCGTCGAGAAGAAGAAGATCACCATGATCACCGGCGGCGGCACGACCGAGCTGACCGGCAAGGCGTGCTCGCCCTACGGCTTCCACTGGGCCTATGACACCCACGCGCTCGCCGTCTCGACTGGCGGGGCGCTGGTCGAGGCGGGCGGCGACAGCTGGTTCTTCCTGACTGCCGACTACGCCTTCGGCTACTCGCTGGAGGAAAACACCACCAAGACGGTCGACGCCAAGGGCGGCAAGGTGCTGGGCACCGTGCGCTTCCCGATCGGGGCCACGGACTACTCGGCCTTCCTGCTGCAGGCGCAGGCGTCGGGGGCCAAGGTCGTAGGCCTCGCCAGCGCCGGCATGGACACCCAAAACCAGATCAAGCAGGCGGCCGAGTTCGGGATCACCGCCGGCGGCCAGAACCTCGCCGGGCTTCTGCTGATGATCACCGACGTCCACGGGCTGGGGCTCGAGGCGGCGCAGGGGCTCTATTTCACCGAGAGCTACTATTGGGACCGCAACGACGCGAGCCGCGAGTTCGCGGCGAAATACGAGGCCCGCACCGGCGCCAAGCCCTCGATGGTGCAGGCCGCGACCTATTCGGCCGCGCGCCAGTATCTCAAGGCGGTCGAGGCCGCCGGCACCGACGAGACCGAGGCGGTGGCCGCCAAGCTGCACGAGATGCCGGTGCAGGACGCCTTTGCCGAGAACGGCAAGGTGCAGGCCAACGGCCGGATGGTCTCGGACGTCTATCTGATGCAGGTCAAGACCCCCGCCGAGAGCACCGGCGAATGGGACCTGGCCAAGATCATCTCGACCACGCCGGGGGACGTCGCCTATCTGCCGCCGGCCGAATCCGGCTGCCCGCTGGTGAAGTGACGCGCATGAGTGTTGCACTGGCCGAACACGCCGAGCCGCGGGTGGTCCTGTCCGCCCGCGGGCTGGGCAAGGACTTCGCGGGCTTCACCGCCGTCAACGACGTGAACCTCGACGTCGAGCACGCCCGCATCCACGCCCTGATCGGGCCGAACGGGGCGGGCAAGACCACCGTCTTCAACCTGCTGACCAAGTTCCTGCAACCCACCCGCGGGACGATCACGCTGATGGGAACCGACATCACCCGGATGCGCCCCGACGCGGTGGCGCGGATGGGGCTGGTGCGGTCGTTCCAGATCTCGGCGGTGTTCCCGCACCTCACGGTGCTGGAGAACGTCCGCGTGGCGCTGCAACGCCCGGCCGAGCTGCACACCCAGTTCTGGCGCCCGCTCGCCGCGCTCGACGTGCTGAACGGCCGCGCCGAGGTGCTGATCGATGAGCTGGGCCTGACCCCCTGGCGCGACGTCCGCGCCGCGGACCTGAGCTACGGCCGCAAGCGCGTGCTCGAGATCGCCACGACGCTCGCCCTCGACCCCGAGGTGCTGCTGCTCGACGAGCCGATGGCCGGCATGGGGCACGAGGACGTGGCCACCGTCGCCGCGATCATCCGCGAGGTCGCCCGGTCGCGCGCCGTGCTGATGGTCGAACACAACCTCAAGGTGGTCGAGGACATCTGCGACCACGTCACCGTCCTGCAACGCGGCGAAATCCTGGCCGAGGGCGACTATGCCGCCGTCGCCGCCGATCCCCGCGTCCGCACCGCCTACATGGGGTCCGAAGCATGAGCGCGCTGCTCGAGGTCGAAAGGCTGAACGCCTGGTACGGCGAAAGCCACATCCTGCACGGCGTGGACCTGACCGTGAACGAGGGCGAGACGGTCTGCATCCTCGGCCGCAACGGCATGGGCAAGACCACGACGCTGCGCGCGATCATGGGGATCGTGAAGAAGCGCACCGGCCGCGCCACCTTTGCCGGGCAGGACCTGCTGGCGATGCCGCTGCACCGCGTCGCCCGCGCCGGGCTGGGCTTCGTCCCCGAGGAACGCGGCATCTTCGCCACCCTCTCGGTGGACGAGAACCTGATGCTGCCCCCGGTCGTAGCCCCGGGCGGCATGACGCTGAACGAGATCTACGCGCTGTTCCCGAACCTGCGCGAACGGCGGAACTCGCCCGGCACCAAGCTGTCGGGGGGCGAGCAGCAGATGCTCGCCATGGCGCGCATCCTGCGCACCGGGGCGCGCTGCCTGTTGCTCGACGAGCCGACCGAGGGGCTGGCCCCGGTCATCATCGACGCCATCGGCGCGGTGCTGCGCGAACTGAAGAAACGCGGCATGACCGTCGTGCTGGTCGAGCAGAACTTCCGCTTCGCCTCGCGCGTCGCGGACCGGTTCTACGTCATGGACCACGGGGTGATCACCCACGGCTTCCCGGTCGGCGAACTCGACGCCCGGATGGACAGCCTGCACGAAACGCTGGGGGTGTGACATGACGATGATCTTCGGAATCCCCATCCAGGCGTTCCTCGGGCAGCTTCTCGTCGGGCTGATCAACGGCTCGTTCTACGCGCTGCTCTCGCTCGGCCTCGCGGTGATCTTCGGCCTGCTGCGCGTCATCAACTTCGCCCACGGCGCGCAGTACATGCTCGGCGCGTTCGTGGCGCTGCTGGGGCTCAAGTGGCTCGGCATCCCCTACTGGGCGGCGCTGGTGGTGGCGCCGCTGGTCGTCGGCGGCTTCGGCGCGCTCTTGGAGCGGACCATGCTCTCGCGGCTCTACAGCCTCGACCCGCTTTATGGCCTGCTCTTCACCTTCGGCCTCGCGCTCGCGCTCGAGGGGACGATGCGCTACTACTTCGGCGCCTCGGGGCAGCCCTATTCGGCGCCGCCGGCGCTGACCGGGGCGGTCAACCTCGGGTTCATGGTGCTGCCGATCTACCGCGGCTGGGTGATCGTCGCCTCGCTCATCGCCTGCCTCGCGGTCTGGGCGCTGATCGAGAAGACCCGCCTCGGCGCGACGCTGCGGGCGGCGACCGAGAACCCGGTGCTGGTCCAGTCCTTCGGGATCAACGTGCCCATGCTGCTGACCCTGACCTATGCGCTGGGCGCGGGGCTGGCGGCGCTGGCGGGCGTGCTGGCCGCGCCGATCTATCAGGTCTCGCCGCTGATGGGGTCGAACATCATCATCGTCGTCTTCGCCGTGGTCGTGGTCGGCGGCATGGGCTCGATCATGGGCGCCATCCTCACCGGCTATCTGCTCGGCATCGCCGAGGGGCTGACCAAGGTCTTCTACCCCGAGGCGTCCAACATCGTGATCTTCGTCATCATGGCGATCGTCCTGATCCTTCGGCCCGCGGGCCTCTTCGGCAAGGAGGCCTGAGATGGCCCGAGGCTCCGACATCCCCGCCACCGAGGCGCCCGCCCGCGAGATGGGCGCCGGCACCCAGGCGCTGCTGCTCATCATCGGGCTGGTGCTGCTGATCGCCGCGCCGTTCTTCGTCTATCCCGTATTCCTGATGACGCTGCTCTGCTTCGGCCTCTTTGCCGCGGCGTTCAACCTGCTGCTGGGCTACACGGGGCTTCTGTCCTTCGGCCACGCCGCCTTCTTCGGCGGGGCGGCCTATTTCACCGCCCATGCCGCCAAGGTCTGGGGCTGGCCGCCCGAGTTCGCGCTGCTGCTTGGCGTCGCGGGCGCCGCGGGGCTGGGGCTGCTGATGGGCGCCATCGCCATCCGCCGGCAGGGCATCTACTTCGCCATGATTACCCTCGCCCTGGCGCAGATGTTCTTCTTCGCCTGCCTGCAGATGCCCTTCACCCATGGCGAGGACGGCATCCAGTCCGTCCCGCGCGGGCATCTGTTCGGGGTGATCGACCTCAACCAGCCGCTGACGATGTATTTCTTCGTCCTCGTGGTGTTCCTGCTCGGCCTCGTGATCATCTGGCGCTTCGTGCACTCGCCCTTCGGGATGATCCTCAAGGCCATCCGCGAGAACGAGCAGCGGGCGATCTCGCTCGGCTACTCGGTGGCGCATTACAAGCTGGGGGCGTTCGTCATGTCGGCGGCGCTGGCGGGGCTGGCCGGCGGGCTCAAGGCGCTGGTGCTGCAGTTCGCCACGCTGACCGACGTGGCCTGGCAGATGTCGGGTGAGGTGATCCTGATGACCCTGATCGGCGGCATCGGCACGATGCTCGGGCCGATCGTCGGGGCGGGGATCGTGATCGCGCTGCAGCAGCGGCTGGCGACCACGGACTTCCCGGTGACGATCATCACCGGGGTGGTGTTCATGGTCTGCGTGCTCTTGTTCCGGCGGGGACTGATCGGCGAGCTGGCGCACTCGCGCCTCGGCCGCGCGCTCGGCCTGCGCCCGCCGGGCTGACGGCTCAGCGCCAGCGGTCCAGCGCCGCCTCGTCATGGTCCGCGGCGGCGACCCAGTCGCCCGGGCCCGCGGCGGTGATCTCGCGCTTCCAGAACGGGGCGCGGGACTTCAGCCAGTCCATCAGAAAATCCGCCGCATCGAAGGCCGCGCGGCGGTGCCGGGCGGCGGTCGCCACCATCATGATCGGCGCCCCCACCGGCAGGTGCCCGTAGCGGTGCACCACCAGCACGTCGGTCAGCCCGAAGCGGTCCAGCGCCGCCTGCGCATGATCCGCCAGTGCGCGCTCGGTCATCCCCGGGTAATGCTCGATGTCCAGCGCCGTGAGCCCGCCGTCCCCCCGCACCAGCCCGGTAAAGGTCACGACCGCCCCCGCGCCCGCCCCGAACCCGTCGAGCAGCGCTGTAGCGTCGAACGGCTCGGACTGGACGAGGACGCGCATGGCTCAGCCCCCGGTCATGGGCGGGAAGAACGCCACCTCGCGCGCGCCCGCCAGCGGCGTGTCCATCGCGGCCAACTGCTGGTCCACCGCCACCCGCACCGCACGCAGGTCCGACAGCGCCGCGGCATGGCGGTCGTCCCGCGCGGCGAGCTCGGCGGCGAGGTCGCCGACCGTCGCGGCGGCGGTCTCGATCCGCTCGCGCGGCGCCCCGATCCGCTCGCGCAGCCAGGCGAAATAGAGGACGTCGAGCGTGGTCATCGCACGTCCCTGAGCCACGGCCGCGCCTTCTGGAAGTAATCCCAGCCGGTGATCGCAGTCAGCATCGCCGCGACCCACATCAGCAGCAGCCCGGCCTGGGTGGTGAGGTCCGACCAGTCGTCCGACCAGGGCAGCCGCCCCTCACCCACCAGCGGCGCGTGGCCCTTTTCGTAATAGTCGAGCCCGGTGCCGAGGAACATCATCGCGATCGCCACCATCTGCGCCGTGGTCTTCCACTTGGCGAGCTTCGTGACCTTCAGCTTGCCGGCGTCGGCGCCCAGGAACTCGCGCAGGCCCGAGACGAAGACCTCGCGGAACAGGATCACCGTGGCGGGCAGGATCAGCCACGGGTTCATGCCCGAATAGCCGGTGATGACCACCAGCGCGATCACCACCATCGCCTTGTCGGCGATCGGGTCCATCGCCGCGCCGAAGCGGCTTTCCTGCTGCCACTGCCGGGCGAGGTGCCCGTCGATCCAGTCCGTCACCGCCGCCAGCACGAAGAGCGTCAGCGCCGCGAAATCCGCGAAGGGCCGGCTGAAGTACAGGAACATCAGCGGCACGCCGGGGGCGGCGACCAGACGCATCAGCGTCAGCAGGTTGGGCAGGTTCCATCTCATGCGCGCCACGCTAGTCCCTTGCTGCGCCCGGCGGAAGCCCCCGGCATCCGAACCGGGCGCCCCGCGTCACGGCGTCGTTCCGGTTCAGATACGCCCGCGCGACCGGGCCGCGGGCGCGGCCTCAGTCATTGCCGAACAGCCCCTTCAACCCGCGCCCGACGAGGTTCCCGACCGAGGGCCGGCGCGCCTGGATGAAGGGCAGCGGCCGGCAGACCTCCATCGCGGCGATGCCGACGCGGGCGGTCAGCGCGCCGTTCACCACCCCCTCGCCGAAGCGCCGGCTGACCTTGGCGAGCACGCCGCCGCCCGCGACGGTGTGGATGAGGTCGTCGCCCGCCGCCACCGCGCCGGTGGCGACCAGATGGGTGATCACCGTCCGCGCCAGCCGCCAGCCGCCGACCGCGCCCGCGCGGCCGCCGTAGATCTCGGCCATGCGCCGGATCATCCGCAGGTTCGCCGCCAGCGCGGCCAGCACATCGGCGAGCGCCAGCGGGATCAGCGCCGTCGCCGCCGCCACGGTGCGCGAGGCCGCCTCGATCTCGCGCCGGGCCTGCTGGTCGAGGGGGGCGAGCAGCTCGGCCTCGGCCAGCGACAGCAGGGTGTGGGCGTCGAACGCGTCACCGCGGCGTTCGGCGAGGCTCTGGCGCCCCCACGCCATCTCGGGCCGGCGGGCATAGAGCGTGTCGAGCTGGTCCACCACCGCCCGCGCCGCGGTCAGGTCGCCCTTGGCGAGCGCCGCGCCCGAGGCGCGGTGGATCTCGTCGATCTTCCCGAACCGCGCCCAGGCGGCATATTCCCGCACCGCCATCGCCAGCGCGGCGACCGTGAACAGCGCGAAGAGCGCGATCCCGACCCAGCCGAGCAGCGGATAGGTGGCCATGAGGTTGTCGAAGAACCGCAGCGCCGCCATCGACAGGATGAAGGTCAAAAGCGCCACGCCCGAGTTGATGAAGAAACGGGTGACCCGCGACGGCCGGGCGCCGGCGATCCGCGTCACCATCTCCATCGTCCGCGGGCGGGGCAGGGCCTGCGGCAGCCCGTCGTCGATCGGCGCCGCATCGGCGGGCGAGGGCGGGCGCGTCCCGCCCCGCGGCGCCCGCGCCTCGCGCCCGTCGCTGCGCGGGGGCTCGGGGCGGGGCCGGGCCTCGGGGCTGCCCTCGG
>NZ_JBHMQU010000090.1:0-1256 GCF_042435015.1 Paracoccus panacisoli
GAAGTTCACCGAAGAGCAGATCATCGCGATCCTGCGGGAGCAGGAGGCGGGCGCAAAGACGGCCGAGGTCTGCCGCAGGCACGGGATCAGTAGCGCCACGTTCTACGCCTGGAAGGCGAAGTTCGGCGGAATGGAGCCGTCCGAGGCGAAGCGTCTGAAGGCGCTCGAAGACGAGAACGCCAAGCTGAAGCGCCTGCTGGCCGAGGCAATGCTCGACAACACGGCGCTGAAGGATCTGCTGTCAAAAATGTATGGTCCGCCCCGCTATTGCAAGGTTTCGTGCATGGCCGTCCGGCTTGCGTAAATGTATCCGGCCTCTGATCAGTCAGCCGCTTTTGGCGGCAAGGCCTTGATGAGATCCGCCCCTCGGGTTCCAGATTAGTGGTGCGGGATCGGTTCTCGCTTTTTTGCGCGTGGCTTACCCCAGGTCGATCAACCGTTTGGTCATCACTTTCCCCTGCAATCTGTGCTGCGGTCGCTTGGTCAGCTCAGGGCTGTCCCCTTCGACGGCAAATAGACGGTGCCGGGCCTCGTCAGGATGGCCCAGACGATCCGGGTCAACTTGTTGGCCAAGGCGACGACGACCTTGTTGCGATGGGTTCGTGCTTCCAGCGCAGAGAGCCAGCCTCCGAGGGCGTGGTTCGCCCGGTTCAGATGTAAGAAGCAGGATCGCGCCCCGTGGACGATCAACCGCCGAACGTAGCGGTTGCCGCGCTTGCTGATGCCCAGAAGGGTCTGCTTGCCCCCGGTCGAATGCTCTGCCGGAACGAGGCCCAGCCACGCGGCCAGATCGCGCGCCTTGCGGAATTGCCGACCGTCCCCTGCGGCTGCGACGATCGCCGTCGCGCCAAGTGGCCCGATGCCGGGGATAGTCACGAGCCGGCTGACGGTGTCATTCTGGCTCGCATAGGCCTCGACCTTGCCGTTCACGGCCTTGATGCGCCCTTCGATGTAGGCGAGCTCATCGAGCAGTTCTTCGAGCAGCATCCGCATGGCGGGGGTCAGATCATTCTCCCCATTGGCCAGATGCCGCCGGATGTCGGCATGGAAGCCCCCACCACCGACCCGCATCGCCAACCCATATTCGAAGCAGAAGGCACGCGCCTGGTTCATCAGCGCCGTTCGTTGCCTGACAAGACGGTCGCGAATGCGATGCAGAGCTTGGAGGTCGACCTGCTCGGGCGTCCGCACTTCCACAAAGCGCATCGTCGGCCGCGTCACGGCTTCGGCTATGGCCGCCGCATCGACCGTGTCGG
>NZ_JBHMQU010000091.1:0-1136 GCF_042435015.1 Paracoccus panacisoli
CCCGCCGCAATCGGCACAGGCGTCGGCACTTGGCGTCAGTTCCACTTCCATCCGGGGGAGGTGATCCGGGATCGGGCGACGCTTCGGTTTATCCTTCTCATCGACGTCTGGCAGCTTCATCCGCGCCGTCATCGCGGCGGCGGCGATCTCGCTGGTCTCGAGGGCGAGGTGGAGTTGTTCTGCCGTCTCAGATGACGCGCCGAACCGGTGCGCACGGTGCCCGGCCAGTTGGTGCCGGAGCTTCTCGATCAGGATCGCCTGGGCCTTCACCTCCGCCAGGAGCCGCGCGGTGAAGCTGCGCAGCTCCTCGGGATCTTCCGGCAGGATGGCGGGCTCGTCGAGCATGAGACGAGCTTAACGGGCTGGATTCCGGCTGGGAATCCTCAACGATTAGGGCCAGTCGCTTATCCGGCCGCCAAGGGCTGCCAGGTCCGCTGCGGGGTCCGCCAGTCGATCCCTTCCAGCAGCATCGCCAGCTGCGCGGCCGATAGCGCGATCTTGCCCTCGGTGGTGGAAGGCCAGACGAACCGGCCCCGCTCCAGCCGCTTCATGAACATGCAGGCGCCCTGGCCATCCCACCAGATCACCTTGACCAGATCGCCGCGCCGGCCCCGGAACACAAACAGATGCCCACCGAACGGATCCTGCTTCAGCACCGCCTCGGCCTGTGCCGCCAAGGCCGCAAAGCCCTTGCGCATGTCCGTGACCCCGGCCGCGAGCCACACCCGCGTGTTGGTCGGCACCGGGATCACGCCGTCAGCCCCCGGATCAGCCGCGCCAGAGCCTCGGGATCGTAGCGCCCCGTGACCCGCATCCGCTGCCCGCCGGCGAGTTCGATCTCGATCCGGCCCACCTCGGCGACAGGCGCATCAGGGACAGCCGGGGCTGCCCTGGTATCCTGCACGATCTCGACCGGCAGAAACTTCGCACCCTCGCGAGAGCACGCCTCAGCCTCGGGCGCAAAACGAGGATCGCGCAGCCATTTGAAGATCAGGTTCGCGTTGACCGCGTAACGCCGCGCGACCTGAGCAACCGAAACGCCCGGTGCAGTCGTCTGAAAGCAGATCGTCCGCTTCTCCTCGTCCGTCCAGAGCCGCTTCGTCCGACGCGCCACGCAAGCACCATAGTGTCCACCA
>NZ_JBHMQU010000092.1:0-6268 GCF_042435015.1 Paracoccus panacisoli
ACCTCGCAGCTTGAGAAACCGAACCTTCACATGCCCGGAGCATGCCGCCAGGGAATTTCCACAGCATTCGCGACACGACCTGAAGGGCTTCTAAGCCTGCCCGCTGAAGTTGCTTGTCCCACAAAACCCAAAATGTGGGTATGTTGATTTGATGGTATTGCAGAAACAAGGTGGCCGGGCTCGGGCTGCGCCAGGTCTCATGCCCTTCCCACCGTGGTGCGAACCTGACGGATGATAGCATCATCCGGCTGAAATGTGGGTTTGTGGCTTTACACTTTTGCGTAGATGTGGTGCGATCCCCTTATGATCATTTCCTTCCTGAATCAAAAGGGCGGCGTAGGTAAGACCACTCTCTCGGTGAGTGTCGCTGCTTGCCTCGCCCGCCAGGGACACCGAGTCCTCCTCATCGATGCTGATAAGCAGGGCTCGGCAACGACTTGGGCGAGCCTGCGCCAAGATGCGCCCTTCCAGGTGGTGAGCATGGCGCGGGCCAACATGGCTCGGGATGCGATCAAACTCGCTGCCGATTACACCCACACGGTGATCGATGGTCCGCCCCACGCGGAGGAGATCGCGCGGAGCTGCATTGTGGCTTCAGACTTTGTGGCCTTGCCGATCGAGCCATCAGGACTATCGACCTGGGCGTCCGACTTGACCGTGCGACAAGTGCGCGAAGCGCAAGAGCTGAAGCCGTACCTCAAATGTGGGTTTGTGGTTTCCCGTAAAATAGGTAAGACGGTGATTGGACGGGATATCCGTAACATGGCAGCTGAGGCGGCGCTGCCAATCCTCTCCAGCGAGATCGAGCAACGTGTGGCCTTCGCCGAGAGCCTGACCATGGGTCAGACGATTTTCGAGTGGGCGGGTGACAGCAATGCGGCCCGCGAGATCGAACAGCTAACTGAAGAGATCGAACGGCATGTCAAAGAAGACGTTTTCAGCCGCCCCGAAGCCTCGGCATCCAACGGACGAGCAGATTTTGGCATTCGAGCGCGGCGGGTCAGGGCATGACAACAACTCGGCGGCGAAGCCGATTGGAGGGCCAGCAGGGCAGGGGCCTACTAAGCGGCTTAGCTTGGACCTACCCGAAACCTTGCATACGCGGTTCAAGACAGCCTGTAGTGCAACAGGCAGGAAGATGGCAGGCGAGTTGCAGGCCTTCATAGAGGCCCGAGCGGCGGAACTCGAAGCGGAAGCCGGAATTCCCCCCCTTAGCCGGAGATGATCTCCAAGCTCTGGATGCGTTGCCCGGGCCCAGGAGGATCGATGTGGCTGGCACCTCAGTGAGCGTCGGACCGCGCGGGGTCAGCTTGCGTCCGCATGTTTGCTTCTGACACAGAGTAGTGGGCTGAACGGAAGCCTGCACCGGAGGCTTCATGTTCCAGACGCAGACCTATGACGACCCCCTCGTGCTCCCGCCCGAGGCACGCGATCACTGGGCGTTCATGGAAACGAACTCTGCCTGCGCCGTGATGAAGGCAACTTGTCCCTCGGAGTGGTCGGACATCGTGGACGTCCTCTCCACCTATCGGCTGTCGCCCAGTTCCTGGCTGCAGAAGGGGGGCAATCGCGGAGACATTGCCAAGCAGATCGACGGCAGGTTTGCCGAGCGGGGATGGCGGGAGGCGCGGCTCGATCTTGCGACAACCGGGCTGCTTTTCGGCAAGAACAACGAGAAGCTTGGCGAACTGCCGGCTGTCCACCAGGAGGGATACCTGGTGGACAACTTCAAGAACCGCATCGTGCTCGATGTGGAGTGGAACGCGAAGGACGGAAACCTGGACCGAGACCTCGCGTCCTACAGGTCCTGGTATGAGGCGGGGGTGATCTCGGCCGGGGTCATCATCACCAAGCACCTGGGCTCCCTGCGTGCCTTGGCGCACCGCATCTGGGACGCCTACCAGGCCGGACTGCCGGTCGATCAGAAGTCCAAGCTGCCCATCGATCTGGGAACGACCACGACCACGACCTTCGAGAAGGCCCAGCTGCGCATGCGCCGAGGCGTGATGGGCACTTGTCCCGTCCTGATCGTAGCCGCGACCGAGGCCACCTGGAGCGGCGAGCCGTTCGGGGGGTAAGCTCAGGAAGACGGCTGCCGGCCGCGTGACCGGAGCGTCGTGTCCGCAAGGCTGAGAAGCGAGCGCACCCTCTGGATCGAATAGCCGGTGTCCTCGGCGATTGCCCGGATACTGGCGCCCTGCTCGTAGCGGGAACGGACTTCGCGGCCCATCATGAGCGCATGCTCTTCCCCGACATGCTCGTTGGCGCGAAGCCTTGGCAGGATGGGGCCGCCAGTATAGCCCTTGTGCGCCTTGCCGCGGGGCTCCTGATCTTCGGCCGCCTCATCGCCCCATGACGTCCAACCTGGCTGTGGGTGCCGGGCGAAGAGCTCAAGATAGGGGCCGGGCGAGCAGCGACTGATGAGCTCATACTGCTCGTCAGGCTTGCGCGAGTGTTCCCGCTTGCGCGTCTCGATCATGTTCACCT
This sequence comes from Paracoccus panacisoli, assembly GCF_042435015.1. Classification (NCBI taxonomy): domain Bacteria; kingdom Pseudomonadati; phylum Pseudomonadota; class Alphaproteobacteria; order Rhodobacterales; family Paracoccaceae; genus Paracoccus; species Paracoccus panacisoli. The sequence goes on from NZ_JBHMQU010000092.1 coordinate 2,488, forward strand.
GTGAGCGGGCAGGGGGGAGCGTTCGCAAGGAGCCCTTCACCCCGAAAAGGAGGAGCTCTGTCACGTTGCGGAAGTAGAAGCCTACCCCCCGGCCATCCGGCCCGCCATCCTTGCGGCGCTTGGCCCAAACCACGTTCGAGACATACCGGAAGCCCCAAGCCGCCATCACGTCGAGCCCCTCGGGAAGCAGGGCATTGGGGACCCACAGGTAGAGATGGGCGCTCTTCGCAGTGACATCCGTCACCGGAAGATGCTTGATCGCGTCGAGTGACATGGTGGAGTAGCGATCGAGCCGTCGATGCTCGGGCGCTACCTTTCCGGTGCGGTTGGTGAACCGCCACGGCGGATCGGCCAAGACAGTAGAAAAGCCACCTACGACATGTGGTAGGTCAAGAGGATCACCTTCCGCCCGAAGAGGTTCGCGCAACTGCTCGACCATAAAACCTGCTTTCATTTAGATCTTATATTAGATCTATACGGCTTCCCAGAAGAGTGCTAGCCCTTTTCAGTCCTTTGCCTCCCGACAAGGACAAGGCACGCGCGAGCAGGAAGCCAGTGGTCATGCGGTTGCCGAGCGCGGCAGACGACCACCCTTGCGGCCGTTGGCGCGGGCGGCGTCGGCTTTGGCCTAGCTGGTGGCCTTGCCGCCAGTCGCACCGAGCTGTGCAGCCATCCAGCGGCGCGAGCCGAACACGCCCTGCATAAGCGCCGGGACATATACGTCCGCGTCCAGCCTAGGCCAGTCCCAGACTGGCTGGCGTGAGCTTGATGTCAGCCAGATCGTCGGGCCGCAACGACGCGCATCACTCATTACGTCGTTCGCGATGGGCTACTTTCTCCAAATGTCGTCCCACGGAGGACGCTTTTCTGGATAGCCGCCTTGTCCATAGCTCTGTTGCATGCCACAGCGACCGCACTCGTAATTAATTGAGTCCACATCGTTACCCAATCTTCGATCCACCTCGAGCCACTCATGCTTTAGCAGCCAACACCATAACTTTGCAGGCAACATATAATTTATCCGCTGTTCGTTCTTGGGTGGTATTTCTAGGGCTTGTATTTCTGCACGTCTGCGGTCGTTATATCGACATGACGGTGTCCGGACTTCACTTCATAGATTCCGTCATAGTACTTTCTTTCTGCTGCTACCCAACAATTTCGAGGGCCATAATCATTTATGGCCTCGTGGGACATATTAACAAGAACCTTGATCCCCTCATTATCTTTTGCCGCTCGACTGTCGCGCACCAAGGAACGATGGGAGCTACCGTCTGGTATCAGGACTGACATTGATTACTCCCAAATCACATTAGTGTGTTTTTTTATTTGGCAACCGTAACCAACTCTGCAAGCTTAGTAGCAACGTCTGTCATCGGCTCTTCTGTTGTGCTCAAACCGGATCGCGAGGCCAGCAGAGGGCTGACTTCGCGGAGAGCTTCATACGTCGTGTTGTGAACAACGGGGATAAGCCGCTCACCTGCGAGGAGCGCCGAAAGTTCTTTGTCGGCGATGCCTTCTTTCGGGAGGCGCAGCAGGAGAGCAGGCGTCACTAAGACGATCCCGATCTTTGAGTTCGCCAAACCCTTGTCGATGGCGCGGAGCAGAGGCACGCCGAGACCAACGTCCTTCTCGCTGAACCAAACTTTGACACCACGTGCCTCAAGTAGATCGTGCAGCTCTTTGGCCGCCCCCTGCCGGTCATCCCAGGCATGACACAGGAACATGTCTCGAACGTCGAGGATGGCTCGTTTCTCGACGTTCTCGCGAACTGGTGTGAGCGCCCGTATTTCGGCAGGCGTGTACAGAACGCCCGAACCGGGACGCGACCACGGGGCCCTTGTCGTGCGGCTAGACCCACCCCCGCCACTCCGACCGCTGCCGCCACTCGACGAGGAATAAGACGAGGAAGAATAAGACAGTGAGGAGTAGGAAGGATACGAGTACCTGTAGCCGCCACGACCGCCGCATGCGGGACAATTGTCTCGACCGCTCGCTGTACGGTGGCCGTGTATAGGCGCTGTACATTGTGCCATATTCAGGTTCCTTCATTGTTCACGTCAATATCGGCTTCAATGACCGCCGTTTCGACGAAGGCGCCAAGCTGGTCGCGCAGCTCGTTGTAGACATCATCGTCCTCGTCGCCGGTGCCTAGCGACAGCACGAAAACTGCCTCCATCTCAGGCACCTCTTCGGTGCCTGAGTATTCATAGAGATAGAGATCACGCGAGAAGACGCGGGCATAGATGCGTAGTGCATCGCCCTCGAAATCCTTGCCGCGAAAGCTCTTGTTGTAGTGCCGCACAGGGCTCCACTTGTGATCGAGTGTGCGGGCCTCTTGCTCAGTGATCTTCCCGGTATTGAGCGATCCGAGAAGACTGTTGAACTTGGCATCCCCCTTCGGCGTCAGGCCACGCTGGTACTGCAACGCCGTTTCGAGGCGGACGCTGAAATAGTTCGGGCCAGCGTAATCCGTCACCATCGGGTGCGGATTGAGGATCGCTGTCAGCGCGCCGGTCCCCTTCAGCTTTCCTGTTCTCTTTAGAGATTCCGGGATCGGCAGCTCCCAATAATAGGCTGCACCTGGCCTTAGCGCGGCGCGCCATTGCAACGTGACGAAGCCTGGTCGGCACTCCCACGGCAGAGAAGTCGCCGTCGGGGTGCCGAAGCCAAGGGCCGGATCGAAGATCGGGCCGTCCGAACTATGCAGCAGCAGCGCCTTCACCAAGTCCGGTGAGGCGTTGCGTACCCGCTCCATCGTGTGCGCCGCGAGTGGCGAAGTCAGAGATGTGGCGAAGCTTGATCCGCTGATGAGCACACCGCCGAGGGCACGAACATGCGAGAAGTGCGAGAGGTCCGGCTTAAGCATGCTGGAAGGACCCGGCCCGCGCAGGCTCACGGGGCATTCACCCGCCGGAGCGCCGCTATCGTCGTGGATGCGGCCACCGACGGTGATCGCGGCCTCGCAATCGGCAGGTGGCTGAAGGCGAGTTTCCGGCTTGTCGCCGAGATTGCCGACCGAAACAATCGGGAGCACACTATGCTTGCGAGCGAGAAGGGCAATATCATGTCCGAAGGCGCTGACAGCTTCGAGATCGCAGGCATAAGGCTGGTTGAGGGAAAAGTTCCAAACCCGTGTATCCGGGTTCGCCGCCATCACACCGTCCAGATAGGCAACGAAATCCTGCGGATCGACGAAGACCCGCGATCCTCTCTTCACGACCGCCTGCACCGTGCCCACTTGGCAGTAGAGCGGAGGAAGGGTGAGATTGTTGTTCCAGTCGTGGCCCTGTACCACCAGAGACGTGACCCAGTTCCCGTGCTTCGTGTCGGCTGCGCCATCGGACACCAGCGGTGGGGCGCGCCACGCCTCCGCGTGACGGTAGGAGCCCGCTGTCATCCCCCCGTCAACAACGCCGACGACCGGCAGGGCCGTCATGTTTTCGGGTAAAGGACGGTCGGGTTCCCGACCCTCACCCGGCGAGGTGGAGCTGATCGGCTGCACGGGCTCGATCCGGAAGACCGTGCCGGACGCCACGAGCTGGCCGAGGGCTGCACGCGATGGGACGAGAACCGTCGTGCGTGCACGACGGTGCAAACGATAGGTCCGCATGGCCAGATTGATACGGTCGCCTGTCGCGCTTGCCGCCCGAAGGCTGCGCCGCATGACGACCGGAACGTCCAGCTCCGCATCGAGATCTACGCCCGTCAGCAAGGGTGGCGGCGGCGCAATCACGCCGTCCCGCAGGGAGGCAAACCGTCCGATCAGTTCTTCCCTAGCCTC
>NZ_JBHMQU010000093.1:0-4839 GCF_042435015.1 Paracoccus panacisoli
GTCGCAGGACGTGGAACGCGTACTGAACATCTTCGTGCGGTTAAATTCAGGCGGCACCACGCTCTCATACTCCAACCTCCTACTGTCGATCGCAACCGCGCAATGGAAGAAGCTGGATGCCCGTGCCGAGATTAACGGGCTGGTGGCCGCGCTCAATTCAACAGGCCGCCGCTTCGCCTTTTCGCAGGACTGGGTGCTGAAAGCGGGGCTGATGCTGGCCGACATCAAGAGCGTCGGCTTCAAGGTAGAAAACTTCACCTCTGCTAACATGGAGACCCTGGAACGAGGCTGGCCAGCTATCGACCGGGCGTTGCGGCAGACAGTGGCGCTGGTGGATAGCTTCGGCCTGTCTGCCCAGACATTGCGCGCCGATAGCGCGCTCTTGCCTATCGCCTATTACCTTCACCACCGAAAGGCGCCGGACAACTACGTAACACACTCGTCCTTCGACTCTGATCGTGAGACGATCCGCTTCTGGTTGGTACGCTCCCTGCTCAAGTCTTCCGGCATCTGGGGTAGCGGTCTCGACGTGCTGCTGACGGCACTCAGGGACCAGATCAAGAGGCACGGCGGTGCCGCCTTTCCGATCAAGCAGCTGAACGCTGAAATGGACAGGCGGGGCAAGTCGCTAAAGTTTGAGGCGGCGGAGATCGACGATCTGCTGCGCCTCCCATATAACGACCGAGGGATCCTGCCTCTGTTGTCCCTGCTGTTTCCGTTCGTCGATCTACGCCACGAGATGCATATCGACCACGTGTTCCCTATTTCCCGGTTCACGCGAAGCAAGCTCACGAAGGCTGGTTTCGACGACGACAACGCAGCAGCGCTGATCGAGCGTGCCAACACTTTGCCGAACTTGCAGCTTCTCGAAGGCGCGGCCAACAAGGAAAAGCTTGCCGTACTGCCTGCGGTCTGGCTTGCTAAGCACATGGCGTCCAAGAGCAAGCGAGCCGACTATTGTGATCGACATCTGCTTGGAGCGGTTCCTGACGACCTTTCTGGATTTGACGAGTGGTTCAACGCACGTCGGGAAATGATGGAGGCACAGCTCCTGAAACTGCTCGGGAAATAACCAGCGGTTCAGGTATTCTGGACGCGGTAAAACCGTCAGCATGTCCACGGAAGATCATTTTGAGCTCCTCCCCGAAATTCGGACAGTGACGGAAGCTACGATCTGACGTCTGCTGGTCTCCAAGACGAGGAGATCAGAACATGTCGAAACGCAGGAACCACGATGCGGCGTTCAAGGCGCGGGTGGCGCTGGAGGCCGTGAAGGAAGAGCGCACGGTGTCGGAACTGGCCGCCGAATATGGCGTGCACCCAACGATGATCCATCAATGGAAGCGGTCGCTGCTGGAGGGGGCCTCAGGCATCTTCGAACGCGGTGGCAAGGCCGCTGTGGCGGTAGAGGTTGCCGAAGAAACAGTTCGTGACCTGTATGCCAAGATCGGAGAGCTGGCTGTCGCCAACGATTTTTTGTCCAGAAAGCTCAAGCCCTGGATCGGCAAGTGAGGCGCGGGGTGATCGAACGAACCCATCCCAAGCTGTCGGTTGGCGCGCAGTGTCGGCTGCTGTCGATCTCGCGGTCGTCGTTCTACTACGCCCCTCAGGGTGAGACGGCGATGAACCTCGACCTGATGCTGTTGATCGACAAGCAGTTTCTGGACACGCCATTCTACGGCGTGCGGCAGATGACGTGGCACTTGCAAAATGAGGGCCATGCCGTGAACCAGAAGCGCATCCGGCGGCTGATGCGCCTCATGCGTCTGATGCCGATCTACCAGAAGCCCGACACCAGCAAGCCCGCCAGGGGCCACAAGACCTACCCCTATCTGCTGGGCGGCATGCGGGTGAAGCGGCCCAATCATGTCTGGTGCGCCGACATCACCTACATCCCGATGAGAAAGGGCTTCCTGTATCTGGTCGCCATCATGGACTGGTCCACCCGGAAGGTGCTGGCTTGGCGCATCTCCAACACGCTGGAGACCGACTTCTGCATCGAGGCGCTGAACGAGGCGATCCACAAGTTCGGCCCGCCCGAGATCATGAACACGGATCAGGGCAGCCAGTTCACGTCCTTCGCCTGGACCGACCGGCTGAAGCGGGTCGGCACCCGGATCTCGATGGACGGCAAAGGGCGCTGCATCGACAACATCTTCATCGAGCGCCTCTGGCGGTCCCTGAAGTATGAATGCGTCTACCTGCACGCATGGGAAACCGGATCGCAGGCTAAAGCTAGCATCGGGCGCTGGATCGCCTTCTACAACCACCATCGCCCACACACGGCCCATCGCGGTCAACCGCCCGCCGTGGTCTACTTCAACACCATCGAAACCGATCAGCAGGTGCAGGCAGTAGCTTAACTCAGCCGGAAATCTGTCCAAGGATCGGGGAGTAGCTCACGATCTGACCATGACGGAATTGATCGGAGACGTGGAGCGAGCACTTCATGGACAGGAAGGTTCCTAGCCCAACGGCGATCCACGGCCTCAGGCCAGCCTGAAGCAACCGACCGGCCAGCCAGCCACCTGCGGCACCGAGGCGAGCCGGAAGCGGGGAAGGGTGAGCGAGACGGCAGGGATCGAGCGAACCCTTCCCCGCTTTGGCGTCTCACCAGCCCGGTCCCCGGTCGGGCTCGCGGCGGGAGGGGCCGCTGGCGGGCGGTGCCGGTGCCGGTTTGGACGCGGGCTCCTGTGCCATCTTCCAGATCAGCGGCACACCGGCATCCCTGGAGAACTCCGACGCGGCGTAAGCAACGTCCTCGAACGTGAGGGGTACGGACTGTGCCACGGCCCGCACCACTGCCGCCGCCCCGGACAGAGTCAGTTTCCCGTCGGATTGCGCCCGCGCCTTTGCCATTTCCAGAACCAGGATGCTGTTCGGGCGGAACCGCGGCGGAGGCTCCGGGTGGTAATCGTACCCGGTGGCAGGATCGACGCTGCCGCCGAGCCCCGCGAGCAATCCGACCAGGGCGAGGCGGTAGGTGCCATTGCCCTGCCAGTTGGCCCGCAGACGCTCGAAGAGCCGGTCATGGTCGTAGGACCGGTCCTCGCCGGCAAGACCATTTAGGTAGTCGATCAGCGGCCCACTGCCACCGTTGTGGTGCCGCTCCCAGAGCAGCCGCGCACGCGCCAGGCGCTTCCAGTCCCTGAATGACGGCAAACCACCCTGCGAGGGCAGTTCCGCGAACACGATCCGTGGGAGCGGCGGTTTCGGAGCCGGGGCTGGCGGCGCAGGTTTCGTCGCAACGGGCTGGGGCGCGTCGGGACGAGGAGCAGGTGCAAGAGCAGGTGCGGGCGTAGGCGCAGAAGGCGCGCGGCGCGCATGGAACTGGGCCAGCACATTCCGGATGGTCTGAATGGTGTCACGGATGAAGGTCCGCAGGCTGTCGGCCCAGCCCCCGCCGACCGCGGCCTCGTCCACCACGGCCCGCGCCATGGGCGGCTCAATCTCCGTCGCAGCTGCCCGCGCTAGAGGATCGATCTTGAGAGCTTCCAGCTCCTCGACTTCTTCCATGAGCTCACGTGCGGCCGTGGCGGCGCCATGCCAGGCCTGACGCGCGGCTTCCGCCCGCCCCGCCCTGGCCAGATCACCGGCATCGAGCGCTGTATCACGCGCATCCGCGAACCGCGCCGGGGCGCCAGCCCGGTGGCGCAGCGCCGCCAGCCCACCGCCCGACATCTCGGCTGCCCAGGCGCGTGCCCGGGCAGCTTGCGCCGCAAGCCTCTCGCGCACCTCGGCCTCGCGCCGGGCTTCTGCCGCAGCCAGTTCCCGCTCCCGCTCCGCGGCGATCTCCACCTCGGCCTCTTGCGCCTCCTTCAACCTCACGGCCTCGGCCCACGCCGCGTGTTTCTGCGCCGCCTCAGCTCGCTCGGCCTCCGCCGCCCTCTCGGCCTCCACCAACCCCGGAAGGCGGGCCTCGATCTCGGCCAGGTGAAGCAGGCAGGTGTCGCACCAGTCGGCCCCAGCGTCAGCCGCGGCACGGATCGCTTCGATGGCGGCTGCTGCCAGCGTGTCGAAGACATTGACGACGACACGATCAGGGTTCAGCAGAACGTTCACAGGCTTGGACTGCCCCTCCAGCGAGGCCAGCAGAACGTCCAACGCCTCAAGCCGCGCCCCCATCGCGGAATGACGCTCCATGTCACCCGCCCAGTGCCGCAGGTTGCCTTCCCAGCTCGCCGCCGCCAGCAGATCACCGCCAGCCAGCGCATCGTCCCGCCGCTGGATGCACTTGGCCTGCGCCGCCTCAAGCCGCTTTGCCTCCGCCTCCAAAGCCACCCTCTGCGCCTCGACCTGCGCTTCGGCTTCCAACCTTGCCGCCTCCTGCGGAAGCCGCTCGGCCATCTCTCGCAGGGTTTCTGCCCAATCTGCGCCACGCCGGAGGGCGTCGAGCGCTCCCTGTTCAAGAACCTTGGCGGCTTCCTCGTGCCACGGGTCAGAACACAGGGCCGTCAGTGCCTCGCTCTGGCCCACCAGTTCTTCGAACTGCCGCTCGTCTCCGAGCCAGTAGAGACGCAAAGACTCCCCTAGAACCGCGTCCCGTAGCAGCCCCTCTGAAAGATCGCGGTCTCGTTGGAGGCGCCACTCGTCAGCGTAGTAGGCTTCCTCCAACCGTTCACGCTCCCATTGGTCGCGCTTCAGGCGCTCAGCTTCCTCCCGCCTGGCCGCTCTGCGCTCGGCCCGATCAATCCGTTCGCGCCGCAACGCCTCCCATTGCTCAACCGTCTCACGCCGACGCCGCTCGTCCGCCGCCTGCTGTGCAGCTTGCGCCGCAAGCCTCTCGCGCTCCTCGGCCTCGCGCCGGGCTTCCGCCGCCGCCAGATCGCGCTCCCGTTC
>NZ_JBHMQU010000094.1:0-3256 GCF_042435015.1 Paracoccus panacisoli
AGGACCGGAAGCCCGCACCGCGAGCCTTGATGACCTCGACAATGTCCAGCAGGTCGCGCAGGGAGCGCGCCAGGCGGTCGTACTTTGTGACGACGATGACATCCCCCTCGCGGAGCTGGTCGAGCAGACGATCAAGCTCAGGCCGCTTGCGCAGCGAGCCACTGATCTTGTCGGAGAAGATGCGCTGCGCTCCCGACCCCTTCAGCGCATCGAGCTGGGCATCGAGGTTCTGGTCTTCGGTCGATACGCGGGCATAGCCAAGGATCATGCCGCATTGTGACAAAAACCTCCCTAAACTGCAAAGGTTTTGTCACGGGGGTTTTGTCCCGCCTAAGTCCTTGTAGCGGGTGTGACTTTGATCGTTATGTGGCGTACTTTCTTGATCGCTAAGTGGCGTGTCCGATGACGAGGGCGGATGCGGCGGCTTCGACGACCTCGGCGGTGACGACCGAGAGCTCGTTGATGCGCAGGACGCGGTCGACCTGGACGAAGAGGCGCTGAAGGAGGCGGAAGTTTCCACCAGTGAGGCGGGCGATCGCGGCCATGACTTGGGCGTCCGTGAAGTCGTCGTCGCTCATTTCCTGGCCCCGGTGCTGCCAATGGCGCTTGAGGACGAAGGCGAGTTCGTCCTTCGAGAGCGGCGCATATCGGTGAGAGAAGCCGATGCGGCTGTAGAGCTGCGGGTATCGGGCCATGCGCCTCTCGATACCGGGCATGCCGATCAGGATCAGGCCGGTATCGCTGCGGTCGAACTGGTCGCGGAGATATTCGAGCGTGGTCGTGGTAAGGCGCTCGGCTTCGTCAATTATGATAAGTTCGAGGCGGCCGATCGGCGCCGCGTTGCGGCCCGGCCTGCTGAGGCCCTGTTCGATGCACGCGCTCACGCGGTTGATCAGGAGCGATATGTCCTTGCGCATCGTGGCCATCGCGCCGGCGACGACCGGGGTGTAGAAGAGTGTGCGCGACCGCGCCAAAGCGGCATAGACTTTTTCGTCGGAGGTCGCGCGCGGTCCCCAGTCGGTCAACAAGGGCTCCGCAAGGTCCCAGTGCGCGTAACGTCGCGCGGACAGCGTTTTTCCGACCCCTGCGGGACCATGACAAAGGCCGATCGTGGCGTGGCGGCGCACGGCATCAGCGAACTCGATGAAGCGCCTGTGCTCACGCGTCGCGATAAAGCTGCCGGGGCGACGTGTCGTCACGGCTTACGATCCTCCTCGTAAAGGGCAAGCCTCGGCGACGGCGCAGTGGTCTCCTTCGGTCGAGCCGGGGCGGGCCTTTTCTGTTCCGCGAGAAACTCCGTCACCTTCCGGGTGCGGGTCGCGATTTCCCCGCGCAGTTCCTTTCGACGCGCCGTCCGCGCCTGCTGGATGTCCTTCAGCGAAATCGTCAGACCGGCGTGTTCCGGACTCACCGCCCGGCAGAGAAAGCGATCACGATGAAACACGCGTATCTCGGTGACGTCGCGGGGGTCGTAGCGGATGACGACATCCTCGCCGACATAGGCCGCGAGCGTCGGGTCCATGTAGCGAAGGCCCTGAAAATATATGCCGTCGCGACGAACGAGGCGGGACTTGGCGACCGTCAACAGCAGTAGATCGAGCGCTTCGAGGCTCTCGGGAAGGCGCGGCAGCCATCCCTCTGCCAGCCAGGCTCGTTTCGGGGCAAGGCCGATCCCGCTATGTGGACGGGCGTTGTAGCTTCCGATGATGAACGCCGCGACCGCCTTGTCCAGGTCGGAAAGCGTCAGGCTTGGCGCGGACGTCGGTTTGCCGTTCACAAGGTTGCCTGGCAGTTCGGGAAGCAGCTCGCTGTTCACGGTGCCGAAAAACCGCTCGACCTTGCCGCGTCCCTGCGGGCGCGCCACGGTGGAAAACGTCAGCTCGATCCGCAAATCGGCGGTGACCTGTTCCAGATGGCGGCTCGTGAAATCGCTGCCGTGATCGACATAGAGCGCATCGGGAATGCCGCAGACCGGCCAGGCCAAATCCGTCTTGCGCCAAATCGCCTGGCGCAGCGCGAGCGCCGTTTGCAAGGCGGAAGGCGCTCCGATGAAGGTGGCGTATCCCGCAATGGCCCGCGAATGATCGTCGATGACGATGGTCAGCCAAGGCCGCACCGGCTTCGCGTTGGCGTCCAGGATCAGCAGGTCGAGCTGTGTATGGTCAGCCTGCCAGACCGCATTCGGTCGGTCCGCCCTATGTCTATGGATCAACTCGAAGCGATCGCGATAGGCTGCGGCGCCATCATGGGCCAAAGTGACAAGGCCCGGATCGAGACCCCGAACGATGGCATGCACGGCGGCATAGGACGGCATCCGCCAGTTCTGCGCTTCGACCAGCGGCCCAAGTCGCCGGCGAATGGCCGCTGCGGATAAACGCGGTTTCCCGAGCGTCAGAGTCTTGATCGCTTCGACGAGATCGGCCGGCAGGCGTCGGTGTCCGGCATCGGAGCGCCGACGCCGGGCAAGACCGGCGAGACCGCCGTCGCGGTAACTTGCCGCCCACCGTTGTATCGTGCGGATCGGGACATTCGCCATCACCGCCGTTTCGGTCAGGGTGGCCCCGTCCTGGACATGGGGGCGCAACGCTTGGAACCGGGACATTGCGACATCCCGCTCAGCCTCAGAGAAGTCCGCGAGGCTGTCCGAAAGGGGATCGGTCTGCGGACGGTTGGGCATGGGCTTGGGCCTTCCCGGGAAAGCAGGACTCACCGCATCTCAAAAAGACAGTACGATAAAAATTGCAGTGATGGCACCCTTAACGTACAATCTGGCCATGAAGAACGTCCGCATCGGATATGCTCGCTGCTCCACCGACAAACAGGACCTGACGGCACAGCGTGAAGCGCTGATCGGCCTCGGCGTCGATCCCGAGCGCGTCTACACTGACCACGGTCTCACCGGGCGCAATCGCGACCGCCCCGGCTTGGATCAGGCCCTCGCGGCCGTCCGCGAAGGGGACACCCTGGTGGTGGCCAAGCTCGACCGCCTGGCACGATCCGTCCCGGACGCGCGTGAGATTGCCGCTCAGCTGCAAGCCCGAGGGGTCAAACTCGCTCTGGGAGGCGCGGTCTATGACCCCAGTGACCCTATGGGAAAGATGTTCTTCAACATCCTAGCCACCTTCGCCGAGTTTGAATCCGACCTGATCCGCATGCGCACCCGCGAGGGCATGGCCGTGGCGCGCGCCAAGGGCAAGCTGCGCGGCAAAAAGCCCAAGCTCTCCGACCGACAGTCCCGCGAACTTCGCCGCATGTA
>NZ_JBHMQU010000095.1:0-586 GCF_042435015.1 Paracoccus panacisoli
AGGTTCAGCGCAACGGATACCGTGACCGCGACTGGGATACCCGGGCCGGGCGGATCGCGCTGGAGATCCCCAAGCTGCGCAAGGGCAGCTATTTCCCCAGCTTCCTGGAGCCGCGCCGCACGGCGGAGAAGGCCTTGGTGGCCGTCATCCAGGAGGCCTACGTCCATGGTGTCTCGACGCGCTCGGTCGACGATCTGGTCAAGGCCATGGGCGCGGGCGGCATGTCGAAGAGCCAGGTCAGTCGCCTCTGCGCCGAGATCGACGAACGAGTGAACGCCTTCCTCTCCCGGCCTCTGGAGGGCGCGTGGCCCTATCTCTGGCTGGACGCCACATACCTCAAGGTCCGGGAAGGCGGGCGCATCATCAGCAAGGCGGTGATAATTGCGGTGGCGGTCAACGAGGACGGCAAGCGCGAGGTTCTGGGTGTCGCCACCGGGCCATCCGAAGCCGAGACCTTCTGGACCGAGTTCCTACGGTCCCTGGCCGACCGGGGCCTGCGCGGCGTGAAGCTGGTGATCGCCGACGACCACAAGGGCCTGCGGGCTGCGGCACGTCGGGTCTTCAACGCCACCCACCAGAGGTGCCG
>NZ_JBHMQU010000096.1:0-1029 GCF_042435015.1 Paracoccus panacisoli
GTTATAGTCGGTGACCCAGGCAGCGATCAGGTCACGGGCATGGGCGATGTTGCGGAACAGGGCCTCGTTCAGAAGCTCGTCCCGCATCCTGCCGTTGAAGCTTTCGACGAACCCGTTCTGCATCGGCTTGCCCGGCGCAATGTAATGCCATTCGACCTTGTGCTCGGCGCACCACTTCAGGATCGCGTTCGATGTCAGCTCTGTCCCGTTATCGCTGACAATCATTCCAGGCCTGCCGCGGCGTTCGATCAGCGCCGTCAGTTCCCGAGCCACGCGGCGGCCCGAAATCGAGGTGTCCGGGATCGCCGCCAGACATTCGCGGGTGACGTCGTCAACCACGTTCAGCACCCGGAAGCGCCGCCCGCAGGCGAACTGGTCATGGACGAAGTCCAGCGACCACCGTGCATTGGCCCGTGTCTCGATCAGGATCGGTGCCCTCGTTCCGAGGGCCTTGCGGCGCGCTTTGCGTTTACGCACGGTTAAGCCCTCTTCTCGGTAAAGCCGATAGATGCGGTTGATCCCGGATGGCTCTCCCTCGCGCCTGAGCAGCACGAACAGCCGCCGGTAGCCGAACCTTCGCCGCTCGTTGGCCAGATCCCGCAACCGCCCGCGCAGCGCCGTGTCCGGCGCTCGCTGGGACTGGTAGCGCACCATCTTCCGGCTTACACAAGCCGCCCCGGCAATCTGGCACGCCCGCCGCTCCGACAGCCCGAGATGGGCCTTCAGGTGCGCGACAGCCTCGCGCTTCACGGCGGGCGTTACCACTTTTTTGACAGCAGTTCTTTCATTGCAGCCATGTCGAGCATCTGGTCAGCCAGCAAGCGCTTCAGCCTGGCGTTCTCGTCCTCGAGTGCCTTCAGCCGCTTCGCCTCCGACACCGTCATCCCGCCATACTTCGCCTTCCAAGCGTAAAATGTGCCTTCCGACATGCCGTGCTTGCGGCACAGATCTGCGCACTTCGCGCCGGCATCATGCTCCTGAAGGATACCGATAATCTGTTCCTCGGTCCGTCGTGCCTTCTTCATCTTC
>NZ_JBHMQU010000097.1:0-1541 GCF_042435015.1 Paracoccus panacisoli
ACCCAAAGCCTCGAAGCCCATGACCTAACAGCGCCCATATGCGGCCGACACCGGATGGTTACGGCTTAGCAAAGGTGTCCACTGAAGCGAGGGAGCATCAACCCCGCGACGGCCAGCGGGCCGCTGGTCACTACGATCTCGGATGGAGTTGGCGTAGTCGTTTATTTTTCCATCGCATCACGGGTGCTCGGCCTGTGATCGGGGTCAGTTCGCGCACAGCGATGCGTCAAGGCCGCACCGCTTCCACTTCGATCTCGACAAGCCAGCCTGGATTGACCAGACCGGCGACCTGAAACACCGATCGGGTCGGCAAGTTCTTCTGCGCGTCAGTACCGAAGAACTGCGTATAGCCTTTCATGAACCCAGCAAAATCCATCGGGGCCTCTTCGGACGGAGCCACCAGATAGACCTGCATCTTGACCACGTCCCCCATAGACAAACCCATTTCCTGAAGTTTCGCTTCGATCTGCTTCAGGACCGACACGGTCTGCGCCTCGGTGTCGCCATATGCGGCAACGCTGTTTGGATCGGCCGAACTATCGGCAGGGGCGGGAACGGTGCCGCTGAGCAGGACACGGGTGGCGCCGGCCGGAATTTCGATCGCCTGCGCGATGGGAAAATCCGAACTCGGGATTGGATGGCGGATGATGCCTGCGTCCTGGGCAGAGGCGGCAAAGGGCGCTGCCAAGATCAGTGCGGCAAGACAGGCTTTAGGGCGGATCATACGGATGTTCCTTTGGGTATTATTCGGGCAACGGACCGGCAGCCTCACGCGCCGCCTGAACCGTTTCAAGCGTGGGCGGAAAAACCTCGGTATCCTCGAGCGTGCCCTGAAGATACTCGACCACGGCAAGGATTTGCTGGTCGTCCAACACCTGCCGGAAGGGGGGCATCCCGTGCAGGCCGTTCACGATGACCGAGACAGGGTAATCCCCGACAATCAGGTTTTCATTGCCTGCCAAGGCGGGAAACTTGCCCGCTCCGACCGCACCCTTGGCATCAGGCATGTGGCAGCCGGCGCAAAGGGCACGGTAGATGTCCTCGCCCTCGATCTGTGTGATCTTGTCGGGATCCTGGAACAGCCGGGACTCGAATGGGGTGGGCTGAAAGGTCTTAATCTCTGCTGCCGGTGCCCCGTCCCCTGTTGCTGTAGGGGATGGCGCAGACGTTTGTGGTGCAGATGAGTTGTCGTTGACCGGCTCCTGGGCCGTGGCCGGGGCAGGAGCGGCGGCCAAGGCCAAGGCTGCCAGTAAAGTTGGAAAACGCATTGTCCTGCCTCCGTTTAGCCGTTGATGACACGGTCATGCAGACGCGAGATGGCGTCCAGTGCCGAGGTTATGGCCCCTTCCTGCCAAGCAGGAATGTATGAGACATGCTCGCCCGCCATCAGGATGCGTCCGTCAATCTTGGTCGCCTGGTCGTAGTTCGCCTCGCGGTCGCGCCACAAGCCATAGCAGCCCAGCGTCCAGGGCACCCGGTGCCAGACCACGCTGACGCCGGTCTTGAATTCTTCCATGTACTGCGGGTGGATATGGGAACCG
>NZ_JBHMQU010000098.1:0-1118 GCF_042435015.1 Paracoccus panacisoli
TGGGGCTGATGTAGCCGAGCTTCGAGTGCCGCCTGCGCGGGTTGTAGAAGCGCTCGATGTAGTCAAACACGTCGGCACGGGCTTCGTCGCGGGTCCGATAGACCTTGCGGTTGGTCCGTTCGATTTTCAGCGACGAAAAGAAGCTCTCCATGGCCGAATTGTCCCAGACATTCCCGGCCCGGCTCATGGAACAGGTGATGCCGTTGTCGGCCAGCAGGCGCTGGAACTGCTCGCTTGTGTATTGGGAGCCCTGGTCCGAGTGATGCAGCAGCGCGTCCGCCTTGCCGCGGCGCCAGACGGCCATCATCAGGGCATCCATGACCAGCGTGGCATCCCTCTCGGCCTTCATCGACCAGCCGACCACGCGGCGGGAGAACAGGTCCAGGACAACAGCGACATAGAGCCAGCCCTGGGCGGTCCAGATGTAGGTGAAATCGGCCAGCCACTTCTGGTTCGGGCGATCCGCTTCGAAATCACGATCAAGGACGTTGTCGGCGATCACCGAGCGCTCGCCGTCGTCCTGGGGCTTTCTGCGCCGTTTTGGGCGTGCTTTCAATGCGTTCTGGCGCATCAACCGCTCGATCCGATGAAGGCCGCAGATCAGACCCTCTTCAAGGACGTCATGCCAGACACGGCGGGCGCCATAGGTCCGGTCGCTGGCCTTGAAACTCGTGTCGATGGCCGTGACGAGCTTCGCATCAAGGATCGCTCGGTCGCTGAGGGGGCGGTTCAGCCATGCATGGAAGCCCGAACGCGAAACCTCCAGAACCTCGCACAGCCAGCTGACCGGCCAGATATGGCGATGCTTCGTGATGAAGGCGAACCTCAAGTCGCTTCCCTCGCGAAGAATGCCGCGGCTTTTTTTAGGATGTCACGCTCCGCCTTGAGCTTGGCGACCTCTTTCTTCAGGGCTGCGATCTCTGCCAGCTCGGCACGCTGCTGGCCATTGCCGGGAAACGCCGTGACAGGGGCCGCTGCGGCCTCCCGCATCCAACGTCGCAGCACGCTCTCAGCCAGATCCAGATCCCGGGCTGCCTGCGCCACCGCAACGCCACGCTCCGTCATCAGCTTCACAGCCTCAAACTTGAACTCCTTCGTGAACTTCCGTCTCACCATGT
>NZ_JBHMQU010000099.1:0-8313 GCF_042435015.1 Paracoccus panacisoli
CCTGGCCCTTGGCCATCGCCGCCCACGCCGCCCGCCCGATCGACGGCTGCGGGATATAGGTCAGGCGGACAACCTCGATCAGCGCCCGCTGCCGGGAGCGCGGATCAGGGGCAGCGTCAGCCCGCGCCTGCCAGTCGGCCCGCTGCGCCTCCAGCGAACGATGATCAAGCCGCCCCGCATGGCCCTCGGCCTCAAGCGCCGCGTTCGCCGCTTCGGCCCACGCCACGCGCCAGCCCTCCAGCAGCCCCGTGTCGTTCCACTCGCGGGCCTTGGGGCCGAACCCGTCCGCGTCGAGCCGCCGCATCGTCAGATGAACGTGGGCATGAGGCTGCGGATTTGCGGCGTCCGGGTCGTGCAGCGCCACATCTGCGATCATGCCAGCCGCCACGAAGTGGGTGCGAACGAAATCGAAGATCAGCTCGGCCCGCCCATTCGCTGAGAGTTCGGCTGGCAGACTGATGACGATCTGGCGGGCAAGCTGCGCGTCCTTGCGCTTCTCGGCGGTCTCGACCTTGTTCCATAGCTGGCCTCGGTCATGGACCCACTCCGGCGCCCCCTCGGGGGCCATGATCCGGGCCGCGACGATCCCTTTCTTGCGGCCGTAGTCGAAGGTCTTGCCGAGGCGCTCGTCGGTCAGCCGCGCGCCGGAGGGATAAGCCACCGCCGCAACCACCGAACGGCCATCGCTGCGCTTCACGACGTCGACTGAGAAATGATACATTCCGGATATCGCCTCGCAGGGGGTCAAGGGGGAGCGCAGCACACCCTTGTTCACACATCGGCTCGTCGATGTATAAGTGAAACCTTCGGTAAAGGTACCGTAAACCACGTCTTCAAATTGACAGGGAGCATTCGCTTCATGGCCCGAAACATCGAAGCCCAGATCGCCGAGGCGCAGAACCGCCTCAACAAGCTCAAGGACCGCGCAAAAGCCAACGAGAACCGCGGCCGCTACATCCTCGCCACCCTCGTTCTCGGTGCCGCGAAAACGGACCCGCGACTGGCGTCCAACCTTGCAACGGTTCTGCGCAACGGCCTCAAGACCGATCGCGACCGCGCCAGCTGCGCGACCATCCTCGCAGACCTCGATGCCGCCGCTCACGAGGCCACCCACCAGCAGCGCTCTGCCGAGCTCGCAGTCCCTGCCCCGCGCCCGGCCTACACAGCCTCGACCGATCCGCCCCGCTGACAGTCCCACCGGACAGAACTGCAGACCCCAGGGACGCCACACCCGAAGCGCGCCATCTCCCCTACCCCGATCGGAGACGCTGAGCCGGCTGTAGCGCCCCTCTCAGCGCCTCTGGCACGGTTGCGCGCCGGCAGGCTCGCTTCGCTCGACCACGGACCCGCTTCGCGGCCCTGCGGGTAGCTAGTCCGTGGCAACCTGCCTGCACCGTCGTGCAGCCGGCCAGGTCCCTTGCTGGTGATGAAGGAAACGGTCAGGCGATGCCGTCGCGCCTAGCCTTCCACCGCCCCACCTACTGGCCGTCACGGTTTGGCTAGCAAGGCGGCCTTCATGCCGCCGCCCTGATATCGACGGAGACATGGAGGCCGATGCGGGCAACCATGTTCACCAGGGCGTCGATGGAAAACAGATCGATCTTGCCGCGCATCAGGTCCGACACGCGCGGTTGGGTGACCCCGAGCTGCCTGGCGGCTTCAGTCTGGGTCCATCCCTTGGCTTTGATTCTGCCCTCGAGCGCCCGCATCAGCGCGGCCCGGACTTTCATGTTCTCGGGATCCTCGGGCGTGTCCTCGATGGCATCCCAGATGCTGCCGAACCGTTCGTTGCTCACGCGCCCAACTCCTTGCGATGGTGGCCATCGGCTTCCAGTCATCCGGGTCTTCGCCGTGCTGCACCCGGTCGATCTGGAACCCGGCTTCGCGTCGGGCTGAGAGCGGAAATCGTCGCAGGCCGACAGCGCGCCTCCTTTGAACTCAACCTCTTTCATGGGCAGATTATACCGGTCCTAGTATAATCTGCAACCACAGGACGGCGCCGGTTACCGACCTATGAGTTCGCAAGCGCATCGCGCGCGCCATTTTGCGGGTCCACCCTGCCCTCCAGCAGGGTCCAGTGCCGTTCGCCTGACAGGCGCTGCAGCTGCCCGGTGCGCGTCAGACGTCCCTCGGCCCGCAGTTCAGCAATACGCTCCAGCAAGGTTTTTCCGGTGAGCACATCCATCATGGCCTCCCCCTCGATCTTGGAGATCGCGCCGGTCTCGCAGTTCAGCAGCGAATAGCCTTGGTAATGCGGGCCCGGCTCTTTGGCCGCTCCGGGGCGGTCGTACCTTTCCGTGGTGATCCCGACAAAAGAACCGCCTTCGCGGATGACCGGATGCTCGAACAACTCGGTATCCGGGGCATCCATCGGACCGCGATAGCCGCAATCAGGCAAGGTCTTGCCAAGCTTTGGAGGCTCAGACGCGCACCCTGCCAGGACGGCCAATGTCAGAACGACAGTCCGCATGATATGGTCATCCTTTAGGTTACTTTGATCGTAACCGTCCGGTCTGACCGCTACCCGTTCCAGCGCCACGGCAGCAAGTCATCGACCTTTGTGATCTTGTGGTCGGGGATGCGGGCGAGGGTGTCGGCGAGCCAGGCGTGGGGATCGACGGCGTTGAGTTTGGCCGTTTCGATCAGGGTATAGGCGATGGCGGCGGCCTTGCCGCCGGCCTCAGATCCGACGAAGAGGTAGTTCTTCCGCCCGAGGGCGATGGCGCGCATGCCTCTTTCGGCAGTGTTATTGTCCAGTTCCAGAATGCCGTGGTCGAGGTAGGGGCGCAGGCGCTCCATCCGGGTCAGGGCATACCGGATTGCTCCGGCCAGCGGGGATTTGCCCGAGATCGTGGTGAGCTGCATGGCCAGCCATCGCTCCAGATCGTCGAAGACCGGGGCCGCATGGGCGCGTCGCAATTCGGCGCGGCGATCCGGTGGCGACCCTCTGGCCTGTTTCTCGACAGCATAGAGCTTGGCGATCCTGCCGATGGCCTGTTCGGCGATGGGGGAGCCCTGCGACCGGTGGATGTCGACGAACTTGCGCCTGACATGGGCCATGCAGGCGACCTCTCGGACGGCGCCGGATCGATAGAGATCCTCGAACCCTGCATAACCGTCGGCATGCATCCAGCCGCGGAAGCGGGCGAGATGGTCCCTGGGGTGCTGGCCCTTGCGGTCACCGGAGAAGCGATACCAGGCGGCGGGCGGCGCCGTGCCTCCCCAGGGGCGCTCATCGCGGGCATAGGTCCAGAGCCGTGCGGTCTGGGTCTTGCCTGTCCCGGGGGCGAGCATGCTGATGGGCGTGTCATCCGCGAAGATCGCCTCGGCTGACAGGACATGGCGGCCGATGGCATCGGCCAGCGGCTCCAGCAGGGCGGTCGTCTTTCCGACCCAGTCAGCCAGCGTGGAACGGTCCAGGTCGAGCCCATCGCGGTCGAAGATCTGGCTCTGGCGGTAGAGTGGGAGATGATCGGCATACTTGCTGACCAGCACATGGGCCAAGAGACCCGGACCGGGGCGGCCCCGCTCGATGGGGCGTGACGGCAGTGGCGCCTGAACGAACCGTTCGCAGCAAGAACAGGTCAGCCGAGGGCGAACGATCCGGTTCGCGATGAAGCGCCCAGGGACGTATTCCAGTTCTTCCGTCACATCCTCGCCGATCCTGCGCAGGCGGCCACCGCAACCGGCGCAGGCATCGGCGCCCGGGGTCAGCTCAACTTCCATCCGGGGGATGTGGTCCGGGATCGGGCGGCGCTTCGGTTTGTCTTTCTCTTCGATGTCCGGCAGGCGCATCCGCGCGGTCATTGCCGCCGCCGCGATCTCGCTGGTCTCAAGCGCCAGTTGCAGCTGCTCGGCGGTCTCGGACGACGCGCCAAACCGGTGCGCCCGATGTCCCGCAAGTTGATGGCGCAGCTTCTCGATCAGGATCGCCTGCGCCTTCACCTCGGCCAGAAGCCGCGCGGTGAAGCTGCGCAACTCCTCGGGGTCTTCCGGCAAGGTCAGGGTCTGATCGAGCATGCGGGAAGTTTATCCCACTGTATTCCTTGTGGGAATCCCTCTCTTGCGGGACGGCCGATTATCCCGCCGCCAGAGGCCGCCATGTCCGCTGTGGCGCCCGCCAGTCGATCCCTTCCAAGAGCATCGACAGCTGCGCAGGCGTCAGCGCTACCTTCCCCTCCTTGGCCGAGGGCCAGACAAACCGCCCCTTCTCCAGCCGCTTCATGAACATGCAGGCCCCTTGACCATCCCACCAGATCACCTTCACCAGATCGCCCTGGCGGCCACGGAAGACGAACAGATGTCCGGCAAACGGGTCCTGCTTCAGCACCGCCTCGGCCTGCGCCGCCAGCGCCGTGAACCCCTTGCGCATGTCGGTGACCCCGGCCGCCAGCCAGACCCGCGTGTTGGCCGGAACCGGGATCACGCCGTCAGACCCCGGATCAGCCGCGCCAGCGCCTCGGGATCATAGCTCCCGCTGATCCGCATCCAATGCCCGCCCGCAAGCTCGATCTCGATGTGGTTCTCTGCAGCAGGCACCGCCATCGGCGCCTTCGCCTCCGCGACGATCTCCACCGGCAGAAAGCGCGCGACATCTGCCGCACTGGCATCAGAAAACCGGGGATCGCGCAGCCAGGCAAAGACCAGATTGGCGTTCACATCATACCGGCGCGCAACCTGGCTCACCGAAATGCCAGGCACGCGAGTCTGCCCGCAGATCATCCGCTTCTCGTCGTCAGACCAGACCCGACGCTTCCGCCGCTTCGTCACGAGCAACCCCGATAGTGTCCATTATCCGATAGTGGACACTATCCTCTACGCAGCGCCGTCGGCAGAGCGGTCAGGCCGGACGGTTACCTTTGATCCGCGACACCGCCGTCATATCCCGACTCTCTAATCCCGGATTATACAGGTTACAGTATAACCCGCAACTTTCTGAGCGAACGATTCAGCGGCTTGTAGGAGCGCATTCCAACTCGTCGATGATCGTGGTCGCGCGGGAGCCCAAGGCGGTAGAATACTCAAGGAATTCGACGACATCCAGGCGCCGTTCACCGCTCTCGATCTTGGCGACGAAGGACTGCGGTCGCCCCATTCGGGCTGCCAGCTGAGCCTGGGTGAGCTGTGCTTCCACGCGATGACGCTTCAGCAGGGCTCTCAGGGCATGATGGGCGGGTGTTCGAAGACTTCGGGTCATGATCCAGGCAAGGCGGGTTCGCCTTGCTGCATGATCCCGTTCCAGTATTATCCCATTTCAGGTTATACGGAGCGTTCCCAATGCAGACAGACACCGACATCGCCGACCACGACGCCATCCTCCGCCTGGTCGCGACCCTCTGCGCCACCCGCCTGGTCGGACTGCCTGTCGATGACAAGGGAGAGATCGCACCCCTTGCCACGCGTCGACTGACGCCAGAGGACACCGTGCGCATCCGCCGCCAGATGGACACGCTGCTGTTCACCTTTCGGCGCGTCTCCTCGATCCACTATCAGCTCTATGAGCCTGAGGAGGACCTGCCCGAATGGCTGGCAGGCTGGTACCTTCGAGGCGCCATGCCGCACCATCCAGACTTCACCATCGGTCTCACCAAGTTCGGCAAGTTCTCTCTCCGGATCCACCGCGAGTGGCGTGGTCAGCCCCAGGAATTGTTCAGTGGTGAAGGTCTGACCCTGGGCGAGGTCGCGATGCACATAGCGGTGATGATCTATGGCTCCCCCGAGGGACACCATCTGCTCCGGACCGAGGAGATTCCCGCGTTCTGGGAAGTCCATGCTGCCTGCGCTCCCAGTTAAAGCAAGTCTACTCTACTTCCTCGTGGGGTGTTAAATTGTGTTAGTGATGTGTTACGCACGCCTAAACTACGAGTAGTGCCTTGATAAGCATGGGTTTCCTACACATCAGAGTTCCTGATACCCCGAACCTTGGTTCCTGATACCCCGAATCTTGGTTCCTGATCTCCGCGCGAGGCCAGAAGTTATCCACAGGACGGTTCCTGATACCCCGAACCTTGACAGACGGTTCCTGATACCCCGAATGTGGGCTATGGTTCTTGATACCCCGAATCCGCTCGACATGCTGCTGCCGGATCGTCATCCGCAGCCCGACTTCTTCATTTGTGACGTGGCTGATGCGGTCCTGAAGGACCTCATGCCGACGATGGAGCATCCCTTCTACGCCCTTTCGAAGAAGCCCGAGACCACGATCCGTCGGTATGCCCACCACGGTCACTGGCTGGAGGTCATTCCGAGCGTGAAGGGCCAAGCCACGATCTACGACAAGGACATTCTAATCTACGCCGTATCTCAGATTATGCATAAGGTGAACCAGGGCGAGAGGGTGGATCGCCGTCTGAGATTCAGCCCGCGGGAGCTCCTGATCTTTGTCAACCGCGGCACCGGGGGGAAGGACTACGAGGCCTTCGTCGAGGCTTTGGAGCGGCTGATGGGAACGGTCATCAAGACCAACATCACCACCCATAGCGACGGTTCCCCGGTTCCTCTCGGGGAAGAAGAGGATATCGGCCTATTCCATCTCATCGAGAGCGCCCATGTTCGCCGCAAGAACGGGGCACAAGATGGACGTATCCTCTGGGCCGAGATTCAGATTTCTGAGTGGATCTTCAATAGCATCCGCCGAAAGAAGGTGTTGACCTTACACCGAGATTATTTTCGATTGAGGAAACCAATCGAGCGGCGCGTCTATGAGATTGCGAGGAAGTTCTGCGGATCACAGCCGACCCACAAGGTCGGGCTCGAAAACCTGTTGAAGCGGACAGGTGCCAGAATGCCCATCAAGCGCTTCCGGCATGTCGTGAGAGATCTGGCAAAGCATGACCACCTGCCCGACTACAGCGTCAGCTTTGAGGAAGATGGCGACAACGTCGTCTTCACCAGTCGCGGTACTGTGATCTCCAGCAATGTCGTTGACGCCGCCAAGCCCATGCAGATCATCCGCCTCAAATCAGACACCTATCATGAAGCCCGCTTGGCTGCGCCTGGCTGGGATGTCTATGTGCTCGAACGGGAGTGGCGGGACTGGATGACAGAGGCTCCCAAGAACCCCGACGCCGCTTTCATCGGGTTCTGTCGAAAAACTTTCGAGCGCCGGGGCCGACCGTGAAGGGCGGTCGTGTCTCGGAAGTGGTGGAAATTTGAAGGCGGCGTAATCTCTGGGTGACTTGCAACCACCCAAACCGGCGGCGGCAACCGCCAGGGAGATCACGCCATGAACCAGATTACTGACACTGCGAGCTTTTCGCTACTGGCCGGGGAGGCCGGGTTCGACCCGATCGAGGAGCGACTGCGGACCAACGTCCGCGCGACCATCGAAGCCGTGTTCGAGGAGGAGTTGGCCGGCTTTCTCGGCCGCCTTCGCTACAGCCGTGGCGACGGCGCTGCAAAGGGCTATCGCCACGGGCACCGGGAGCGGCAACTCACGGGCACCTTCGGCACCGGGACGGTGCGGGTGCCGCGCGCCCGGATCGAGGATGAAGCTGGAAAGGTGACCGAGTGGCGCTCGAAGGCGCTGCCCCGCTACCAACGGCTGACGAAGAAGGCCGAGGCCCTGATCACGGCGGTCCACCTCTCCTGAACCAACACGCGCCGGGTCAAGCGGGCGCTGTTCGGGCTGTTCGAAGGCGCCGTCAGCAAGGACATGGTCAGCCGGGCCTGGCGCAAGGTCAAGGTGGACTGGGACGCCTGGTGCCCGCGCAGCCTGGCCGACGAGGACATCGTCCGCCTGATCCTCGATGGCACCGTCATCAAGACCCGGCTGGACCGCAAGGCCACCAATATCTCGGTGCTGGCGGCGATCGGCGTCCGTCGAGATGGGCAAAAGGTGCTTCTCTCGATCAGGAACATGGGCGGCGAAAGCACGGCTGCCTGAAGCAGCTTCCTCGCCGACCTGGACGCGCGGGGCTTGCCGCGGCCCGAGTTCGTGATCGTTGACGGCGCCCCCGGCCTTGAAGCCGCGCTCGTGGCGCTCTGGGGCGGGGACCTGTCCATCCAGCGCTGCACGGTTCACAAGCACCGCAACCTGCTCGGCCACGCCCCCAAGCGCCTGCATTAGGAGCTGAGCGAAGACTGCCGCGACATGATCTATGCCGATACGGCCGCCGAGATCGAGACGCGCCGCAAGGCCTTTCTTCGCAAGTGGAAGCTGAAGTGCCGGGCCGTGGCCGACAGCCTTGAAGAAGCGGGCGACAGGCTCTTCAGCTTCACCCGCCTCGATCCTTCGCAATGGAAGTCGGCAAGGACCACCAATGCCATCGAGCGTTTGAACGAGGAATTCCGCCGTCGCATCAAGACCCAAAC
>NZ_JBHMQU010000100.1:0-5457 GCF_042435015.1 Paracoccus panacisoli
ATGCGGATGTAGGCGCCGTCCTTCGACTTGAAGGTCTGGTAGTCGCCATCCACGGTCTCGTCCATCAGTTGCCGCAGACGGCCGGTGGTGTCCCTCTCCAGCAGCTGGTCCCAACCCTTGCCCCAGAGCAGCTTGATGACGTTCCAGCCGGCGCCCCGGAAATCGCCCTCCAGCTCCTGCACGATCTTGCCATTGCCGCGGACCGGCCCGTCCAGCCGCTGCAGGTTGCAGTTGATGACGAAGATCAGGTTGTCCAGCTTCTCGCGCGAGGCCAGATCGATGGCGCCGCGGCTTTCGGGCTCGTCCATCTCGCCGTCGCCGAGAAAGCACCAGACCTTGCGGTCGGCCATGTCGATCAGGCCCCGGTTGTGCATGTATTTCATGAACCGCGCCTGGTAGATCGCCATCAGCGGCCCGAGGCCCATCGAGACGGTCGGGAACTGCCAGTAGTCCGGCATCAGCCAGGGATGCGGATAGGACGAAAGCCCGCCCCCGCCCACCTCGGAGCGGAAGTTCAGCAACTGCTCCTCGGTGATCCGGCCTTCCATGAAGGACCGCGCGTAGATGCCGGGGATCACATGGCCCTGGAAGAACACCAGGTCGCCCCCGTGAATCTCCGACTGCGCGCGCCAGAAGTGGTTGAGGCCCACGTCATACATCACCGCCGACGAGGCGTAGGAGGCGATGTGCCCGCCGTATTCGCTGGATTCCTTGTTGCGTCGCACGACGGTTGCCATGGCGTTCCAGCGGTTGATGGTGCGGATGCGCCATTCCATCTCCAGATCGCCGGGGAACTCGTGCTGGTCGTCCACAGGGATCGTGTTCTGATAGGGCGTCGTAGCCGAGAATGGCAGGTTGGCGCCGGCCGCGCGGGCCTGCTGCACCGCCTTATCCAGCAGGAAATGCGCGCGGTTCGCGCCGTCGCGCTCGATCACGTCGGCGATCGCGTCCTGCCATTCCTGCGATTCGACGGGGTCGATGTCAGAAGCCTGATCTTTCATCATGTTTCCCTTGGCTGAAGCACTATCCGAGGTATGCGAAGGTTGGCGTAGCCGGGCACAAGGCGCGCCTTGCAGGGGACGCAGCGGCGGCCGATCCCTGAAGGGCGCCCGGAGATGTGAGAGCGGCCAGGGCGATGACGGTTCCGGCCATCCTGCGCCGTCCTTTCACCCAGACATGGCCTCAGCCTGCGCAGAACTTTTCCGCGCACACAACGATTTCCGGATGGTCCGTCCTGTTGATATGCGCCTCGCCCGCCTGGGAAACGCGGAAGCGGCGACCGGATCATGGCAACGGCGCGATCCGTCATGCCTCGCCGGGCAGGCGGTACGCTCCGGGGTCGTGTGAGGCTGGACTCGGGACTTGCGCAGGCCCGGCCCCTGAAGCCGTTCCTTGGCAAGACGCAAGCGTCTTGCTCGGTATGATCGGCATCCTCTCGCTCCCTCTGACCGCCCCTCCCGGCGGGCGACAGCGATCTGTCGCACGAGGTTAATAATATTGTCCTCTGCAGACGGTCAATATTTTTCTTTACCACAAGAGGGGCTGAGCAAGATTCCCGGGCGACCACGCCGTAGGAAGAGGCATGGGCCGCAAAAGGTGGTTTCGATAAAATTCGTGATTACAGATACTTGCTCGACCGTTAGACTGCCTTGAAACCAGCCCTTCCAAGGTAAACATTATTACTGACTGTCTGCGCCGAGCAGTCGAGGAGTGCCGACCATGATCGCAGTGGATGTCTTTGAACCCATCGACCACGAATCGGTGGTCCAGATGGTAGTGGACAAGATCGAGACGATGATCGTTGACGGGGTGCTGAAGGGCGGCGCCCGCCTGCCGTCCGAACGCGAGATGGCCGACGCCTTCCACGTCTCGCGCCCGAAGCTGCGCGAGGCCCTGCAGGTTCTCGAAAGCCGCAATCTCGTCACGGTCCGCCACGGCGACGGCACCTATATCGCCGAACTCACCGGACGGGCGATGTCGCCCGCGATGCTGGCCCTTTATGCGCGCCATGGCGAGGCGTTCCACGATTATCTGGAATACCGCCGCGAGCAGGAGGCATTCGCGACCCGCCTCGCCGCCCAACGCGCGACCGCGGCCGACAAGGAACGCCTGGCCGCGATCCGGGACGAGCTTCGGGCCGCCTGGGACGCCCAAGACCGCGAGGCCGAGCAGGAGGCCGATTTCCGGCTGCACAGCGCGGTCGTGGACGCCAGCCACAACACGACGCTGATCCACATGATGGCCTCGGTCTTCGACCTAACCAGGCGGGGCATCTTCTACAACCGCGACCTGCTGCGCAGCATCGACGGCACCGGCCGCAAGCTGCTGGACCAGCACCTCGAAATCATCGCGGCGATCGAGGCGGGCGACGCCGCCCTGGCCGACAAGGCTGCCCGCGATCACCTGGATTTCGTCGAGCAGTCGATCCGACTTGGCCGGGAAGTGCAACGCCGCGAACGCCGTGCCCGGATGCGGCTCAACTCGGCGGAATGACGGGAGGGGAAGCGGCTAGTGGCACGGTGACGGCGCCGAAATGGGACACAGGCCGCAGAAGCGTGCCAGGATCGGTATGATCGGCAGAACCTGGCATTGATGATGGTCTGGGCAGCCTTCATCAATGCTGGTCTTGCCCCCGTTTCGCCGGACATTCAGGCGGTTGCGGTTCGAGCTGCGATGAACTCGCGGGGTTAGCGCATCTTCAGCCCTGAGTGCGGGTGGTGTTCGTTGTCGTCGTTGATCCAGGCTCCGATCAATTCGGGAACGGTCCGTGCATCGGGCAGCGGCGTTACCTAGACGTAGTCGCGCTTCAGCGTCTTCACGAAGGCCTCCGAGATGCCGTTGCTCTGCGGGCTTCGCACCGGGGTGAAGCAGGGCTTCAGGCCGAGCTGGCGGGCGAAGATCTGCGTATCCCTCGCGATGTAAGGCGAGCCGTTGTCGGACAGCATGTCGATGACCGCAGGCGCACGGTATATGCCGAACCGTCGCTCGACGGCCTCGAGCATCAGGTCCCGGATGGTGGGTGTGTGAGGCGGGAAAATAAACACTGCTAGTTCACACCCCCAGAGGTCCTCCGGCGCTGCGGCAGTTCTGCGTCAGATTTGCGGCATCCTCGTCGAGCGTCCGATTCCAAAGGTGCCGCACTTCCAGCAAGCCTTCAGGGCTTGGCTTCCTCTCCGGCGTCGCCGCGGGTCGTTGGCCGGGCGGCAAGGCCCGCACCTGACCTTAGCTGCGCGGGTGATCGGGGATCAGAACGAAAGCGAAAGGGACAGGCCATGGAATAGCGGCTGGAAATCGGCTTGAGTGTCCCGAAACAGGCAGGACCGATCTTGAGCGTCGATGATTTCATTGCCCGCTGGACGACCTCGGGTGGCAGCGAGCGGGCCAATTTCCAGCAGTTCGCCATCGAGCTGACGCAGCTCTTGGACGTTCCGGCCCCCAAGCCCGCGACGGCGGATGCGCAGAACGACGACTACCGCTTCGAGCGGCCCGTGACCTTCATTCATACCGGCACGCAGTCGCGCGGCTTCATCGACCTCTACCGGCGCGGCTGCTTCGTCATGGAAGCCAAGCAGGGCACAGGCGCCGCGCCCGAGGAAAGCCAGCTTGATCTTCTAGCCGCGGCCCCGCCCGTGCAGCGGCAAGGGCATGGCGTTCGCGGCTCGAAGCGATGGGACGACACCATGCTGCGCGCCCGCAACCAGGCCGACGGCTATGCCCGCGCCGTGGCGCGCGAGGACGGCTGGCCCCCGTTCCTGCTGATCGTGGACGTGGGCCATGTGATCGAGGTCTAGCAACTTTTCCAGCACGTTGTAGAGGGCCGTCAGGGTCAGCTTGGGATGCGCCGCCTGCTGTGCCTTGCGGTGCGCGTCCAGCTCCTCGCCCAAGGCGCGCAGGCGGGTTTTCTGTGCCTCGGTGGCGACCGCATCGACGCCGCCGTGGCCGACGCCTATGGCTGGCCCGCCGACCTGGACGACGAGGCCATCCTGACGCGCCTGGTCGATCTGAACCGCGTCCGCGCCGCTGAGGAAGCGGCGGGCCTGGTCCGCTGGCTGCGCCCCGACTATCAGAACCCCGCAGGCCGCATTGCCGCCGCCAAGGGCCAGCAAGCCGAGATGGACGTGGGCGCGGCCCCTGACGCCGCCGACAAGGCGCTGTGGCCCAAGGCCCTACCCGAACAGATCGCCGCCGTCCGCGCCGTCCTGTCGGACATGGGCGAGGCCACGCCCGAACAGGTTGCGCGCCAGTTCAAGCGCGCACGCGCGGCGTCGGTGAAGCCCCTGCTGGAAAGCCTCAGCGCCTTGGGTCAAGCCCGCCTCATCGAAGGCGGGCGGTTCGCGGCCTAAGCCTCAGCCGAACAGCCGCTTCCAGAAGCCCCTGCGCGGCTGCGCAGGCGGCTGATCGGGCGCAGGCGCGGACCGCTGGTCGGCCAGCAACGCGGTTGCCGGCTGCCGCCAGCGGTCCCGGTCCTCGCGCAGGTCGGCGATCATGGCCTCCTTATCGGACAGACGCTCATGCGCCGCCTCAAGGCGCACCTGCAGCTCCCTGACGGACGGCCCTTTGTCGGGGGTTTCCTCGGCTCTCCGCGGGGTTCGATCGTGGTTGCCGTCAACGTTGAGGGGGTATACCCCGGTTCAACTCCGAAGGCTGATACACACCAGTCTCATCCTTGAGCGCGGAGAGGCGCCGCCCGGATTTCATGGCTTTCGAGATCGTCGCCTTCGACTTTCCCGACGCTTTCGCAGGCGCGCCCAAGGTATAGGCCAAAGGGTTCACCTCATTCAGGTTCAACACCTGTAAGACGTTTACTCTTTCCCACTTGACCGAGACAAGCAGAGGTCTATGGACCAAAACCAAGTCCAAGACTATCTTGTTTTTAGCTCAGGAGGTGCCCCATGCAGATGAACATCGCAGAGGCGAAGGCAAAGCTGTCGGAATTGATCGCCGCGGCCGAAAAGGGCGAGGACGTCATCATCGCGCGCGGCGGCCAGCCGGCCGTGCGGCTGGTTTCGGTCCATCGGCCCACCGTGCGCATCGGAATCGGCGATGGACTGGTCAGCAGGGTGCCGGATTTCCTCGCTCCCATGTCCGAGAACGAGCTGAGGGATTGGGAGTGAGAGCGGTCCTGCTCGACACCCATACCCTCATCTGGAGCCTGGTCATGTCCTCGGAACTGAGTGCCACGGCGCGGGACGTGATCGAGGCGGCGGACGTGGCCTATGTTGCCCCGATCAGCTTCTACGAGATCACGCAGAAGCATCGGCTCGGGAAGTGGCCGGAGCTTGATCCCGTCATCGGCAAGCTTCTGCCGCTCTGGCGCGCGCAGGGCACCGAGATCGCGCCCTACACGGCCGAGATCGCGTTTCTGGCAGGGGCGATGCAGTGGAGCCACCGGGACCCGTTCGACCGGATGATCGCGGCAACCGCCATCGCCTTGGCTTGTCCCCTGATCTCCAAGGA
>NZ_JBHMQU010000101.1:0-985 GCF_042435015.1 Paracoccus panacisoli
GAGAGTGACGCCGAAACCGCGCGGCTGGTCAATGCCGAGGCGCCGGGCGCCATGGCGCGTGCCTGCGCCGAGCTGGGCATCCCCTTCCTTCATGTCTCGACCGACTATGTCTTCGACGGCTCGGGCCAGGCGCCCCGCGCCGAGGAGGCGCCGACCGGACCCTTGGGCGTCTACGGGCAGACCAAGCTGGACGGCGAGCGCGCCATCGCGGCCGCCGGCGGGCAATGGGCGGTGATGCGGACCTCCTGGGTCTTCTCGGCGCATGGGACGAACTTCGTGAAGACGATGCGCCGGCTGGGCGCGGAACGCGATCGGCTGACGATCGTCGCCGACCAGGTCGGCGGTCCCACGCCCGCGGCCGAGATCGCCTCGGCCCTCCTGACGATGGCGCGTGCGATGGTGGCGGACCGGGGCAAGGGCGGCCTCTACCACTTCGCCGGCGCCCCCGACACCAGCTGGGCGGACTTCGCGCGCGAGATCTTCGCCCGCTCGGGCCTGTCGCCGCAGGTCCTGGACATCCCGACCAGCGCCTACCCCACCCCGGCGCGGCGGCCGCTGAACTCGCGCCTTGACTGCAGCGCCATCACCCGCGACTTCGGCATCGCGCCCCCGGACTGGCGGGCGGGGCTCGATCGCGTCATTCAGGAGCTTTCCGCATGAGCAGCCGCAAGGGCATCATCCTGGCCGGCGGGTCGGGAACCCGCCTCTATCCGATCACGCTGGGCGTGTCGAAGCAGCTTCTGCCGGTCTACGACAAGCCGATGATCTACTATCCGCTGTCGGTGCTGATGCTGGCCGGCATCCGCAAGATCGCCATCATCACCACGCCCGAGGACCAGTCGCAGTTCCAGCGCCTGCTGGGCGATGGCCGGCACTGGGGGATCGAGCTCAGCTGGATCGTGCAGGAAAGGCCCGAGGGGCTGGCGCAGGCCTATATCCTGGCCGAGGCGTTCCTGGCCGGGGCCCCTTCGGCCATGGTGCTGGG
>NZ_JBHMQU010000102.1:0-4933 GCF_042435015.1 Paracoccus panacisoli
ATCACGGCCGGGCCGTCCAGATCATCGAGAAGCCCGCCGTGCCGCCCTCGAACTATGCGGTGACGGGCCTCTACTTCCTCGACGCCGACGCGCCCCGGCGCGCGCGCGAGGTCAGGCCCTCGGACCGGGGCGAGCTCGAGATCACCACGCTGCTGGAAGCCTACCTGCACGAAGGCCGTCTGACGGTCGAGCGCATGGGCCGGGGCTTCGCCTGGCTCGACACCGGCACCCATGGCAGTCTGCTGGACGCGGGCAACTTCGTGCGCACGCTGGAAAAGCGCCAGGGGATGCAGTCCGGCAGCCCCGACGAGGCCGCCTATCAGCAGGGCTGGATCACCGATGTCCAGCTGCGCACCCAGGCCCAGAGGTTCGGAAAGACCGACTACGGAAGGTATCTCGCAAGGCTGCTGGAGTAAGCGAAGTATGATCCTCTTTAACGGGGTAGCCTCCCCCTTCTCGTTGATATGGGAGGACATGAATAAGATCGTCGCCTCCACTCAGGGCGAATTTTAGTGACAATATTCATTAGAGAAGCACATGGAACGATACGGCCTAAAGATTTCCGCCTTAAATCTGCGTCGTCTTGGAAGTGGGCGCAAAACATCCGATGATAACTATGTCGGCATTACCCGACTTGGGCATGTCGATCGTGTTTCGGATGGCAAGATCGTTGGCTGGGTGAAGGACGAGGACAGCGAAGCACCGCTTGTGATCGACATTCTGCTGGATGGTGTCGAGGTCAAGGCCGGGATCGTTGCAGACCTGCACAGGCAGGATGTTCAGGACGCGGGCTTCGGAAATGGCCATTTCGGATTTGAATGCGGCCTGCCCGAAGCTCATCTGCCGGTCAGAAAAGGCGCGGTGATCGAAGTGCGGCGTTCGCCTTCAGGGGAAATCCTGTTGCGGCACGTTGTTTCATCTCTGCAGCGCGCTGCTTCGCCGACGTCTGTCGAGGACGTCGCGTCGAAAGAGATTGCTGGCCAGTTGGAATCGGAGGGTTCCAAGGGCCACAGGTATGCAATTGAACCGAAAGAGCTGAAGCCGTCGCCCGCGGTCGTGTCCTTTGATTGCCGGGCCAAGATCGAAAGCGTCACCCTAACCGAGTTGCGCGGCTGGGCGATCAACAAAAATGCAAACGGGCAGACTTTCAATATCGATGTCCTTATTGACGGACAAGAATTCTGCGTTGCCCGGAACGATCAGTCCCGGGGCGATCTTCTCAAGCACCGAGTATCCAAGGGCCTGGGTGGGATAAGGGTCGCCCTGCCGCTCCGCTACCTCGAGGCTGGTGAGCATACGATTTCTCTCAGGCTGCCGGATGGCCGTGTCTGCAGCGAGACGGTTTTCGTGGACGAGACAGCGCGGCGGCACCCGCTGAACGAAGGCGTGGCCAGCATCCCGCTTGCGGATGTCGCGGTGATCGTCCCCGTCTACAATGCGGCGGAAGACGTGGCCGTCTGCATCGAGCGCCTGGCGACATTCACGCCGCGCAGTGTCGATATCCTGTTCATCGACGATGCGTCCCCTGATCCCGCCATTTCCGCATTGATGCAGCGGGCGGCCAGCCACCCCAACATGCGCGCGCTGCGAAACCGCGAGAACATGGGCTTCACCCGCACCGTCAATCGCGGGCTTGAGGACGTCGGGCGCAAGCATGCCATCCTGCTGAACAGCGACGCGCGGGTGACGCCCGGCTGGGTGCAGGGGATGCTGATGGCCGCGGCATCACGGCCGCGGGTGGCGACAGTCACCGCCATGTCCGACCGGGCGGGGGCGTTTTCGGCGCCCGACATCGGCAACGCCAACGAACTGCCCCCCGGTGTGGACGAGATCACCTATGCCCGCGCCTTCCGCCGGCGGGCGCTGGGGCTTTATCCGGTGGTGCCGACCGGCAACGGCTTCTGCATGTTCGTCAACCGCGCCTGTCTGGATGAAGTCGGCCCCCTGGATGCAGAGGCATTTCCCCGCGGCTACGGCGAGGAGAACGATTTCTGCATGCGCGCCGGACGGGCGGGCTGGACCCATCTCGTCGATGACCGCACCTATGTCTTCCACGATCGTTCGAAAAGCTTTGGCGCCGCCAAGACCGACCTGATGGCGGCGGGGCGGGCTGTGATCGATGCCCGCTATCCCGAGTACAAGCAGGCCATCCGCGTCTTTTCGACCGACACCGATCTGCAGCTGGCGCGTTTCCGCGCGCGGCAGGCGATGGCGGACTGCGCCGATCCCCGCGCCGGCCTGCCGGCCGTCCTGTTCGTCGTCGCGACCCAGACAGGCGGCACACCGCAGACCAACCTGGACCTGATGACGGCCCTGGCGGACGGACTGGATTCTTGGCTTTTGCGCTGCGACAGCCGCGAGTTGACGCTCAGCCGGCTGGAAGGAACCCGGCTGCGCGAGATCCGGCGCCACCGCCTGGACGAGCCGGTGGACCCGATCCGGCACCATTCCGGCGAATACGACGCCGTCGTCCGCGACTGGATCCGCGAGATCGGCCCCGAGATCGTCCACATCCGCCACCTGGGCTGGCACAGCCTGTCGCTGCCGCGGATCGCCAAGGACCTGGGCAGCGCGGTCGTGTTTTCCTTCCACGACTTCTATACGCTGTGCCCCACGGTCAAGCTGCTGGACGCAGACAACACCTACTGCGGCGGCACCTGCACCGCCTCGGCCGGCGAGTGCCGGGCCGAGCTCTGGCAGCCGGGCAGCCTGCCGCCGCTCAAGGGCGCCTGGGTGAATGTCTGGCGGCAGCGCTTCGGCAGGGTGCTCGGCGACTGCGACGCCTTTGTCACCACCTCCGACAGCGCCCGCGCCCGCATCCTGTCGCAACTGCCCGGCATCGACGCCGCGCGGTTCCACGTGATCCCGCACGGCCGCAGCTTCACCGAGATGCAGCAGCTTCGCCGCCGCCCGCGGCACGGCAGCCCGCTGAAGATCCTGGTGCCCGGCAACATCAGCATGGCCAAGGGCCTGGGCGTCATCAAGGCGCTGCTGGATCATGATACCGCCGGGCTGATCGAGTTCCATGTGCTGGGCAAGATCGACACGACCCAGGGCATATCCCACCCCCGGCTGGTCCTGCACGGCACCTATGCCCGCGACGACTTCGCCAGGCGCGCGGAAGCGGCGGGCGCGCATCTGGGGGCGATCTTCTCGATCTGGGACGAAACCTATTGCCACACGCTGACCGAGCTGTGGTCGGCCGGCTTCCCGGCGCTGGTCTTCGACTTCCCGACAGTCGCCGGCCGCGTGCGCGAAAGCGGGGCGGGCTGGGTGCTGCCGCACGAGGATATCGCCGAGCTTTACACCCGCATCCTGGCGCTGGCCTTCGATCCCGCCGAACAGGACCGGGCGGATGCCGCCGTCCTGCGCTGGCAGGGGGGCCGGGGGCAGGGCCGCACCGTCCAGCTGATGGCGGCGCAGTATCTCGAAGTCTATCGGCAGGTTACGGGACGGACCGGACGGCACCCCATCGTCGCGGTCGTCGCGCCCGGGTCCGAAAAGCTGCACCGGGGATACGCCTCGACGGAAATCCGCCTGTGGGAGCGCACCCGCAACGGCCTTGACCGGGATGTCACCTATGTGCGGATGACGCCCCTGGCGCTGCTGGCGAACATCCGTGACGGGGTCGTGGATGGCGCGATCATCCAGCGCAACGCGATCCCGCTCACGATGGTGGACCCGCTGCTGGCGGCCTTCCGCGACAGCGGCCTGCCCTATGTGCTGGAGCTTGACGACGACCTGCTGGACGTGCCCGCCGACAAGGATCCCGCCGGCACCTACCGCGCCTATGCGCCCTTCCTGCGGCGGCTGGCGGAACGGGCGCGAATGGTCACGGTCTCAACCGCGCCGCTGCAGGAGCGGCTGCGGCGGATCAACCCCGACACCCGCCTGCTGCCCAACCTGCTCAGCGAGCCGCTGTGGCGGGGCGACCTGCCGCCCAGGGCGGCGGGCCAGGGGATCACCGCGCTTTACATGGGGTCGAAGACGCATCGGGCCGATTTCGACATGATCGCGCCGGCGCTGGACCGCATAGCCGCGCGGCACGCCGATTTCCGGCTGGCCGTGATCGGCGTGCATGACGACCCGCTGCCACCTTGGGCGGAACGGATCGACGTGCCCGACCATGCCAAGAGCTATGCGAGCTTCGTCCCCTGGCTGAAGTCCCTGTCCGCCCGCTTCGATTTCGCCCTCGCGCCGCTGGAGGATACCGAGTTCAACCGCCACAAGTCGGCGTTGAAGGTGCTGGACGGCGCCGCGCTGGGTCTGCCGGTGCTGGCCTCGGACATGCCGGTCTATCGGGCGCTGCGCGGGGATGTCCCCGAGATGATGCTGGTCGGAAACACGACCGAGGATTGGGTGATCGCGCTGGAAGCGGCGGTTGCGCAGGTACGCAGCGGCAGCCTGGACCGGGATGCCGTTCGGCGGCAGGTTCTTGTTCGGCACGGCCTCGCCCAGTCCCTGGGTGAATTCGATAGGTCCTTAGAGAACGTCTTTGATGTTTGAGGTTGGAACGATTGATGTCAGCTGCAATAAAATATCACAGTGAAATCGGGAACGACCTTCTCGAATATCATCAGATCTCTCCTGCCAGGTCCTATCCCAGCTCTGTGCCCGCTTTTTCCAATCTGGACTGCCTGGGAAAGGTGTGGAGAGAGAGGACGGAAGCCGTGCTTCAACGGCCTCAAGCTGAACTTCCTGCAAAGGTACTTCTGTCCGCACAGAATTGCGTCTTGTTTGGAAATGGCCATGTCATACTCCAAGACGGCACGTTGGTGGCAGAAACAATTTCTGGATCATCAGTGACAACTGCACCTAGTTTTGACCTCACAGACCTGGAGGTGATGAAGGGTGAATATGCGCTGCTTCGAAAGCCGGGGGATTCCAACTTCGGCCATTGGCTTGTTGAGATCGTGCCGAGGATTATCGACTT
>NZ_JBHMQU010000104.1:0-2382 GCF_042435015.1 Paracoccus panacisoli
GCCTTGGGTGGGTCTGTGCGGGTGCTCGATCAGCCGGACGTGGGCCATGTGAGCGTGACGCTCGAGGGCGCGCTGGCGCTGGTGATGACGGGGGCCCGGGCGGATGCCGGGGCGGGGGAGATGCCGTCGTCGGTGTCGTTCCGCTACGCGGTGACCGGGAGGGACGGGGCGGTGACCGAGGTGTCGGCCGAGGTGGCGCTGACGCCGGGCGCGCAGGCGGCGGGCTGGGGTACGGGGGCGGGCTACATGCTCGAGACCGACGCCCGGGGTGACCTGCGGATCGAGCACGGCGACGAGCACCGCAAGGTCTTCGTGACCGGCGGCGAGCACGGGCTGAGCGCCCGTGAGATCGCCCGCGCCGAGGGCCTCGACCTCGCGCGGATGGAGGGCAAGTGGGGCGCCTGGCTGGCCGCCCACCCCGCCTACGGCGGCAGCGAGGGCCAGGCGCTCGACAGCGAGATGGGCCTGGCGCTGTGGCGTACGCTCTGCCTGACCGGCGACCGGATCTCGTCGAACTGGCTGCTGTTTGAGCGCGGCTACGCCTATCCCGATGCCACCCGGCTGGTGCATCGCGGCGCCGGCGGCGAATCCGAACTGCACCCGCTGGTGGTCACCGCCTACGGCGAGGGCCGCGACCCCCAGCTCGGCGGGATGCTGAACATCTACCAGGAACGTTCGTCGCACGTCGTCGTGTCAGGCCTCGACCTCAAGGGCGGGGCGCAGACGCTCGGGGCCACCGACCTGCTGCTCGACCGGCTGTCGCTCGGGGGCAAGGGGGCCAACCTGCAGAGCGCCGACGGGCTGACCCTGCGGCGCAGCGACATCGTGGACCGGTTCCACGACAAGCCCGTGGGGGACGGACCGACCTGGCACCCCTCGCTCAACCGTCATCAGGGGGCGTTCATTGCGGAAAGCATCGGGGTGCTGCTCGAGGAGAACCTGTTCGACCACAACGGCTGGTCCGACGGCTACGATCCCAAGCTCTCTACGAGCGCGCCGCAGCCGCCGAGCTACTACAGCCACAACCTCTACATGTCCGCCAACAACCTCGACGTGACCGTCCGCGACAACATCTTCCTGCGCGGCGCGTCGTTCGGGGCGCAGGTGCGCTCGGGCGGGTTCATCGAGGACAACGCCTTCATCGACAACAACGCGGCGGTGCATTTCGCCGGCGGCGACCGGGAGGGCTCGGGGCCGGTCGGAAACTACACGCTGTTCCTGGACAACCTGATCACCTCGGCAGGCCACAAGCGGGTGTCCCAGAAGGAGGGGGCGCTGTCGATGGGGGTGGCCGACGTGGGTCTGCAGTCGGCGCTGATCGGCAACATCATCGCCCATCTGGCCGACCCGGCGAACCCGGCCGAGCAGGCGGACAAGACGGTGGTGCACCGGCCGCTGAACCCGAACCCCGGGCGCGGCTTCGACGACACGATCATCCACGACTGGGGACGGGGCAACGATCGGGGGACGGGGGGCCTCGACCGGGCGCGGCTGGACGAGACGACGATCCAGCGCTTTGCGGCCGAGGTGCTCGACAAGCCCGGGGCGAGCATCGCCGATCTTGCCACCCATCTGCGGGCGCAGGCGGCCGGAAAGCTCGACCACACGGTCGACGCGGACCTGATCAACGCCTTCTTCCGCGAGGGGTTCGGGCTCGACACGACGCTGCGGGGTGCGGCGGGAACGCTGGTGTTCACGCCGGACGCGCGCGGCGACGGGGTGCGCTGGGAGAACCGGCTGAACTGGTCCACGGGCGACCTGCCGGGGACGCAGGACGGCGACCGGGTGGACCTTGCGGGCAACGCGGTCTGGTTCGGGGGCCAGACGGTGACGGTGTCGGGGCTCTCGTTCGGGGACTTCGGGCGGCTGACGGCGCTGTCGGGTCGGCTGGGGATCGACGGTCCGGTCTCGGTGGCCGACACCGGTGCGGCGCTTTCGATCGACCGGTCCGGACAGGTGTGGCTCGACGGCTACCGCGACGCCGACCGGCTCGAGATCGAGGTGACCGGCGGGCGCTTTGCCAACACCGGAGCGGTGAGCGGGCAGGTGGCGCTGTCGGTGGGCGACAACGGGCAGGCGCTGCTGGCGACGTCGGGCGGGTCGTTCGACCTTGGCGCGGGCAGCGTGCTGAGCCTCGACGGCAGCCGGGCGGTCGCAGGGTTCGACGGGCGCGACGGCGGGGCGGCGGTGCTGCGGCTGCACGCCGGCAGCACGCTGGAGATCGTGGCCGACACGGCCGGGACGGCGACGCTGGGCGAGTTCCGCTCGGGTGCCTTCGGGGCGTCGCCCGCGGTGGCCTCGGCGGTGGCGCTCGGGGGCACGCTGCGGCTCGACCTGTCGGACTGGGCCCCCGGTCGCGGCGGTGCGGTGGAGACCCTCATC
>NZ_JBHMQU010000105.1:0-3259 GCF_042435015.1 Paracoccus panacisoli
CCTGATCAGGCCCTGACCTCTCCGAAGGTCGGCGCTCCTACACCACGGCGTGGGACACTATCTCCTTGGACAGATTTCCGGCTCGTTTAAGCTACTGCCTGCGCCCCCTGCCGTTCCTCAGCCTGACAAGGGCGGGTTCAGCCAGCAGTTGTGAGGTAAAGGGATGAAGAACCAAGACCCGATCACTATCCGCTGCGATAGGTACCGCAAGGGTCTTCCTGCCGTAGTTCCTTTCACGTAACTTTCTAATCCGACATAAGTATTCAGTGACCTTATGGTCTAGAGCAACAACCTGTGAGGCGCAGCTTTGCTGAAAAAACAAAAAGAACGCTGGGCCGTTGTGGCCCATTTCTTTACAGGACATAATGATCGATGGCTGGATGATTTCATTAACAACCCGCAGATCAAGTTCACAAAGGTCCCACCAGTGACAGGGTCTGACACTTGGCATATCCGCAAATCCAAGCTTACATCACAACGCGAATGGCTCGGTCATTTTCGTCAGGCTTTGAAAGCATTTTGGAAAAGGCCGGATGGGATAATTGCATGCTTTCCGCAGCTGGCAATGTGTGCTGCCTTGCTAAAGAAAGTTACCCGCAGAAACGTCTGCATTATAGCATACAACTTTAACCTTGGCGCACTGCGTTCTGGCAGGCGACAATCCGCTGCCCGTTTTGTAGCAGACCAGATCAACTACTTTGTTGTTCACTCGCCATCCGAGGTCGAAAGCTACGCATCCTATCTTGGCGTATCTAGGGAGAAAGTACGATTTATTCCCTTGCAACGAGGGGAGATCGACTTGACGCGAAACGAAGACCTTAATGATCCATATCTAATCGCGATGGGATCAGCGGGACGGGATTACCGTACACTCCTAAAGGCTGTAAACGAACTTGGAATACGCAGCATCATCGTAAGCCGCCCTGACATCATCGAAACTTTACCCCCAAGTTCCAATGTAACATTCATGTCCTCACTGTCTTCTGAAGAGTGTATGAGACTATTGTCACGTGCTCGGATCAGTGTGACACCGATTGCCAACCAAGAGACGGCGTCAGGCCAAGTTACCTTCCTAAACGCGATGCAACTGGGCGTTCCACTGATCGCCACACGCTGCCCTGGCACAGATGGGTATATTGAGGATGGTAAGACCGGGCTTCTGGCTGCACCTGGTAGCGTGGAGGATATGAAAGTAGCAATTCTAAGCCTGTGGAAAAACGAGGTGAAGCGACAAGAGTTGGCCACTAAGGCGCGGGAGGAATTTTCTCGTAGATTTTCAGATCAGGCGGCTGCAGACAGCCTTCAGAAGCTTATCGAGAAGGCCAGCGCAAATTGATACAGAGATACAATTCAAGAAGCTTTGCCTCGCTTAAGGAACTCACGTTGTTGTTCAAGATACCACTTCTGCGACCCAGGTAGCGAGCGCTGAAGAATTCCATAAGAGCGAGGGATGGCAGCCAATACGCCACGAGCTTGAGGAAACTTAAGCCGTCGTGCTAGCAGGTCTTTAAGCGCTTCACCTAATAGCCTCCTCGCAACAAATATTGCGAATGAAGCGCGGTGCCGTAGGGGTGAATCGCTCTTGACCGGCCTTAGGTGTTTGATCCCACGGTTTGATGGTGCGATCCTTACTTCGGAATGGAGGGAAGCACTATGGGACAGGTTCGTCACGGGAGCGCCACGACCACGCACGCCGTCAGAGCTGCAATACAGCGATCGCAAGCTTCGCTCGCGCAGCTGAGCCGGGAACTGGGGATCAACCCCAAGACGGTGGCGAAGTGGCGCAAGCGCGCGACGGTCGAGGACATGAAGACCGGGCCGAGGGAACCGCGGTCTACCGTCCTGACCGAGGCCGAAGAGGCGGCGGTCGTAGCGTTCCGGCGCCATACGCTGCTTCCGCTCGATGACTGCCTCTATGCCCTGCAGCCGTCGATCCCGCACCTGACCCGTTCGGCGCTGCACCGCTGTCTTCAGCGCCATGGCATCTCGCGGCTGCCGGATGTCGAGGGTGACAAGCCCCAGCGACAGAAGTTCAAGCGCTACCCCATCGGCTTCTTTCACATCGATATCGCGGAGGTGCAGACCGGCGAAGGGAAGCTCTATCTGTTCGTCGGCATCGACCGGACGTCCAAGTTCACCGTGGCTCAACTCGTTGCAACAGCTGACAGAAAGACTGCCTGGGAGTTCCTCCAGCACATGCTCGAGGTCGTGCCCTACCAAGTCCACACGGTTCTCACCGACAACGGCATCCAGTTCGCCGAGCAGCCCCGCAACCGGAACACTATCTACTCCCGGCCAATGCGCTTCGACATGATCTGCGAGGCGAACGGGATCGTGCACAGACTGACCAAACCCAACCACCCGTGGACCAACGGCCAGGTCGAGCGGATGAACCGCACGATCAAGGACGCGACCGTCAAGCGCTTCCACTACGACAGCCACGATCAGCTGCGAACACACCTCGCCGACTTCCTGGCAGCCTACAACTTCGCTCGCCGGCTGAAGACACTCGGCGGTCTCACGCCCTACGAATACATCTGCAAAATCTGGACATCAGAACCGGATCGATTCATCCTTGATCCGATCCACCAGATGCCGGGACTGAACACCTAGGGCACAAAATGCTTTACATCAGACACAGATTGTCGAAGTTCGGACATACTTCTCTCAAGGAAATGCGCTGCTCGCATGGGTGAGCGGAATGCCGTGGTGATCTCTCAAGGGGCGCTTGCAGATGAATTGCAGGTTGATCCTCGCACCGTGCGCCGCGCCATTGCCATGCTGCGGGATCACAACTGGATTCAGAATCTTCTGAGCTTCATCAACCAGTGACCGAAGGTTCACGGCGAGCGGCCCGATCCCCGTCTGGATCGTCCGCTCCGGCCCGGTCCCGTGATGAACAACGCGCTGACGGCCATCGCACAGCCGCTCGTCCGCAAAGCGGGCAACAAAGTTGGCCGCCTCGGCCTTCAGTGCGGCTGACCTGCCCCCCGCGAGATCCCTCAGTCTGATGTAGAGTCTGCTCAACCGCGAAGGAGCAGACGAATGAGGATAAGCCGTTTCACCGAGGCGGAGATAATCGGGATGATTAAGGAGCAGGAGGCGGGCATGCCGACAGCTGAGGTGTGCCGCAGGCATGGTCTCAGCCCGGCGACGTTCTACAAGCTAAAAGCCAAGTATGGCGGCATGGAGGTCTCCGAAGCCGCCAGGCTGAAGGCGCTGGAAGACGAGAACGCCAAGCTCAAGCGCCTGCTGGCCG
>NZ_JBHMQU010000106.1:0-1092 GCF_042435015.1 Paracoccus panacisoli
GATCAAAGTCACACTTCTTGACCGCGCCACAACCCCCTGCCAAAACCTAGCGGGTTGTTGAAGGGTTTGGGCATGATCCTCGGCTATGCGCGTGTCTCAACCGAGGACCAGCGCCTCGACGCTCAGCTGGCGGCTCTCGAGGCCGCGGGGGCGGGGCGGGTCTTTGCCGAGAAGGTCTCCGGCACGCGCACAGCCCGGCCAGAACTCGAGCGGCTGATCGACCAGCTGCGCCCTGGCGACGTAGTAGTCGTGACCAAGTACGACCGCCTCAGCCGCTCGCTTCAGGACCTTCTCGGGATCGTCGCCCGGATCCAGGCGGCGGGTGCGGGCTTCCGGTCCCTGGCCGAGGACATCGACACCACCACCCCGGCCGGGCGCCTGGTGTTCCACGTCTTCGCCTCGATTGCCCAGTTCGAGCGCGAGCGGATCGCCGAGCGCACGCGCGAGGGTCTTGCCGCCGCCCGGCGCCGCGGTCGGGTGGGAGGCAGGCCCCCTGCCCTCTCGCCCGAGCAGCGCGCCGAAGTGCGCCGCCTGCGCGACGACGATCGGCGCTCCATCGCCGAGCTCGCCCGGCTGTTTCGCGTCAGCCAGAATACCATACGCCGCGCGTAAGGCGGGTCAGCGCAGCCGTGCGCCGATGCCGCGCTCGGTCTGAAAAACGCGGATCAGGAAGGCAATTCCAACATCTTCTTACCCGGCCAGCGCGACAGCCTCGGCAACCGCAGCAGCCCGCAACTTTCCGTCCAGGGTGGCCAACATGGCGCCGTGTCGCAGCGCAGTTTCGAGGTAGAGCGCGTCGTAAGCGGTCAGCCCATGTCGGCGCGCAAGGTCCATGACCACCGCGCTCGAGGCAGAGCTGTCGAGCTGGATCTGCAGCGCATCCACCGCGTCGGCGATCTGGTCCCCCATGCCGGCGGGCAAACGACCGCGGCGCTCGCTGACGATCAGGATATTGCGCAGCTCGACCCAGATCAGCCACGGCGCCAGCAGCGGCTCTCCTCGGGCAATGAGAGGCTCAAGGTCGATCCCCGCTTCATCAGGCATGATCCAGCCGATGATCGCCGAAGCGTCGAGGATCAGCATTCAGCGACG
>NZ_JBHMQU010000107.1:0-5476 GCF_042435015.1 Paracoccus panacisoli
TCCAGTAGGGGATGGTGAAGGCGAGGCCCGCGAACAGCGCGAATTTCCAGATGCGGAAGCCTTCGATGAACGAGCGGTTGGATCCGAAGAAGCGCGTCAGCATCCCGACCAGAATCAGCGGGATCAGGAAGCCCACGAGGCCGTGGATGGTGGCGACCTTGACGGCGATCTCCAGCAGATAGTCGCTGTAGGCCATCGGCGCGATGGTCGACTCGACGATCTCCTGGCCGCCGAGGCCGGTGTTGACGCCGACAAGGATCGGCGTGCCGACCGCGCCGAAGGACACCGGCGTGCTCTGAATGATCAGCGTCACAAGAACCGCGGCCATGGCGGGAAAGCCGATGGCGACCAGCAGCGGGGCGGCGATGGCCGCGGGCGTGCCGAAACCCGACGCGCCCTCGATCAGCGATCCG
This sequence comes from Paracoccus panacisoli, assembly GCF_042435015.1. Lineage (NCBI taxonomy): Bacteria > Pseudomonadati > Pseudomonadota > Alphaproteobacteria > Rhodobacterales > Paracoccaceae > Paracoccus > Paracoccus panacisoli. Next base: position 414 of record NZ_JBHMQU010000107.1, read on the forward strand.
AACAGCCAAGCGATGATGATGGCCTGCACGCGCCGGTCGGGAGAGATGCTGGTGAAGCCGCTGCGGATGGACCGGATGCCGCCGCTTTCCTCAAGCGTGAACAGCAGCAGGATCGCGCCGAAGATGATGTAAAGCAGGCTGATCGCGGTGATGGCCCCGTTGGCGGTGGCCCCCAGAACCTTGTTCAGGTCGGTGCCCCAAACCAGAAGGGCCGTTGCCGCCGTGACCAGGTAGGCCACGAACATCGAAAGCTTGGCCGAGCGTTCCAGCACCACCAGCAGCAGGAACACCGTGGCGATGGGCAGCAGGGCCAGGATGAATATCAGGAAACCAGTCATCTTTCCTCCTCGGATCACGGGGACAGCCCCGCCGTCATGTTGCTCCAGTGGTCCCCGGCGCGACCGCCCCTGCCGGGCTTTCAGAAAACCGGGATACGGGCGCGCCCGGCTCAGTGCCGCTTCTTCGGCGGGATCAGGTCGGTGATGGTGCCCTCGAACATCTCGGCAGCGAAGTTGACCGTCTCGCTCAGCGTCGGGTGGGGGTGGATGGTATGGCCCAGGTCCACCGCGTCGGCGCCCATCTCGATCGCCAGCGCCACCTCGGCGATCAGGTCGCCCGCGTTCGGCCCGACGATGCACGCGCCGATCACCCGATCGTCGGCCTCGTCGAAGATGACCTTGGTGATCCCCTCGGACCGGCCCAAGGACAGCGACCGCCCCGAGGCCGCCCAGGGGAACACCCCCTTGCCGATCTTGCGGCCCTCGGCCTTGGCCTGCGCCTCGGTGACGCCGACCCAGGCGACCTCGGGGTCGGTGTAGGCGACCGAGGGGATCACGCGGGCGTCGAAATGGCGGTTTTGCCCCGCCGCGACCTCGGCCGCGACCTTGCCCTCGTGCACCGCCTTGTGCGCCAGCATCGGCTGACCCACGACGTCGCCGATGGCGAAGATGTGGGGGACGTTCGTGCGCTGCTGGCTGTCCACGGCGATGAAGCCGCGCTCATCGACCGCGACGCCCGCCGCCTCGGCCCCGATCAGCTTGCCGTTAGGGCGACGCCCGACCGCGACCAAAAGGCGGTCGAACATGTCGGTCGTGGTCGCGCCCTTCTCGTCCTCGAAGGTGACGGTCAGGCCATCGTCGCCCGCCTTCACATCCGTGACCCTGGTCTTCAGCAGGATCTTTTCATACCGTCCCTCGATGCGTTTGTGCAGGGGCTTGACGATGTCCTTGTCGGCGCCGGGGATGATCTGGTCCATCAGCTCGACCACCGTGATGCGGGTGCCGAGCGCGTCATAGACGCAGGCCATCTCCAGCCCGATGATGCCGCCGCCCAGCACCAGCATCCGTTCGGGAATGCCGTCCAGTTCCAGCGCGCCGGTGGAATCAATCACGCGGGGGTCGTCATGCGGGATGAAGGGCAGCGTCACGGGTTCCGACCCGGCGGCGATGATGCACTGGTCGAAGCTGACCGATTTTTTCGCCCCGTCCCGTTCGACCTCGATCATGTTCGGGCCGGTGAAGCGGCCGTAGCCCGTCACCACCTGCACCTTGCGGCCCTTGGCCAACCCGGACAGGCCGCCGGTCAGTTGCTTGACAACCGAGTCCTTCCAGCCGCGCAGCTTGTCGAGGTCCACCACGGGCGTGTCGAAGGCGATGCCGTGGCCAGCCATCTCTTCAGCCTCGGTGATGACCTTGGCGGCGTGCAGCAGCGCCTTGGAGGGAATGCAGCCGACGTTGAGGCAGACGCCACCGAGGGTCGGGTTGCGCTCGATCAGCACGACCTTCTTGCCGAGGTCTGCGGTCCGGAAGGCAGCGGTGTAGCCGCCGGGACCCGAGCCGAGCACCACGACCTCGGCATGGACGTCGCCCCGCGCAGACGCGGGAACCACCGCCGGGGCGGGCTGCGGCGCGGCCGGGGCGTCAGTCGGACCGCCGCGTCCGCCATAGCCGCTGTCGGTGTTGCGCGGCTCGACCTCGCCCGTGGCGGCGCCCGCAGCCACCTCCAACCTCAGGATCAGCGCGCCTTCCGACACCCTGTCGCCCGGCTTCACCGCAATTGCCGCGATCCGGCCGGCGGCGGGAGAGGGCACCTCCATCGTCGCCTTGTCGGATTCAAGCTCGATCAGCGGTTGTTCCTCGGCCACCTCATCGCCCACGGCCACGAGGATGCTGATGACCGGGACGTCCTTGAAATCGCCAATATCGGGAACCTTGACTTCCATGACGTCGCCCTCCCTTACAGCATGATCCGGCGCACATCGCCGAGCAGGTGCCGCAGCGTCGCGGCGAAGCGGGCGGCCAGCGCCCCGTCCACCGCGCGATGGTCGTAGCTCAGCGACATCGGCAGCATGTTGCGCGCCACGAACTGCGCGCCGTCCCAGACGGGGGCCATCCGCGACCGGGTCAGGCCCAGGATCGCGACCTCGGGCGCGTTGACGATCGGCGTGAAGGACGTGCCGCCGATGCCCCCCAGGGACGAGATGGTGAAGGTCGCGCCCTGCATGTCCTGCGACTTCAGCTCGCCCGCGCGGGCCTTGGCGCTCAGCTCTCCCAGTTCCTTGGAGATCTCGATGATCCCCTTACGGTCGGCGTCCTTGATGACCGGCACGACCAGGCCGTTTGGCGTGTCGGCGGCAAAGCCGATGTTGTAGTAGGACTTGCGGATCAGTTTGTCGCCGTCGGGATGGATCGACGAGTTGAACTCCCAGTGTTTCCGCAGGGCCGAGACGCTAGCCTTGATGACGAAGGACAAAAGCGTGACGCGGTATCCGTCCTTCTTCGCCTCGTCGTCCAGCTCCTTGCGGTAGCGGTCGATCTCGGTGATGTCGGCGTCCTCGTTGTGGGTGACGTGGGGAACGTTCAGCCAGGACCGGTGCAGCGCGGGGCCGGACAGCTTCTTGATGCGCGGCATCTCGACGTCCTCGACGGGGCCGAACTTCGAGAAGTCCACCACCGGGATCGGCGGGATGCCCATGCCGCCCTGCGCGGGGGCCGCCGCCACGGGGGCGGCGCTGGCCTTCAGCGCGGCGGCCACGTCCTCGCGCAGGATGCGGCCCTTGCGGCCGCTGCCGTTGATCCTGCCGAGGTCGACCCCCAACTGGCGGGCGAAGGCGCGCACCGAGGGCGAGGCATGGGCCTTGCCGAAACCGCTGTCGGTGATAGCGCCCCCCGCCGGGGCTGCCGCGACCGGGGCCGCAGCAGACCCCGCCGCCGGGGCGGGCCGGTCCGGGATGTTCTGCTTGGGCGCGTCCTGCGCCGGCGCGTCAGCGGCCGTCACTCCTTCGGCCTCGACGGTCAGGATCAGCGCGCCTTCGGACACCCTGTCGCCCACGTTGACCGAAATCGCGGCGATCCGGCCTGCGACGGGGCTTGGCACCTCCATCGTCGCCTTGTCGGATTCGAGCTCGATCAGCGGGTCCTCGACGGCGATGCTGTCGCCGACATTCACGAGGATGCCGATGATCGGGACATCCTTGAAGTCGCCGATGTCGGGAACGTTCACTTCGATTGCCATGTGGTTCCTCCTCGTTCCCGATCAGACCAGCCGGGGGTTGGGCTTGCCGCCGTCGATGTCGTATCTGCTCAGTGCGTCCCGCAGCGTGGCCTCGTCGATCGCCCCCTCGCGGAACAGATCGACCATCGCCGCCGCCGCGATGTGGTTGGCGTCCACCTCGAAGAAGCGGCGCAGGTTCACGCGGCTGTCCGAGCGGCCAAAGCCGTCCGTCCCCAGCACCGTGTAGCGGCCGGGCACGAAGGCGCGGATCTGTTCGGCATAGTTCTTCATGTAGTCGGTGGCGGCGATGAATGGGCCCTTCGCCCCTGACAGCGCCTGCGTGACATAGGGCACGCGCGGCGCCTCAAGCGGGTTGAGCCGGTTCCACCGCGCCGCGTCCTGGCCGTCGCGGGCCAGTTCGTTGAAGCTGGTGGCCGACCAGATGTCGGCAGTGACGCCGAAATCGGCTTCCAGCATGTCGGCGGCCTTGATCGCCTGCACCAGGATGGTGCCCGAGCCCATCAGGTTCACGTGCCGCTCTGCCGGCTGGGCGGCCTCGCGGAAGCGGTAGAGGCCGCGGATGATGCCGTTCTCGACGCCGTCGGGCATGTCGGGTTGGCTGTAGTTCTCGTTCATCAGGGTCAGGTAGAAATACACATCCTCCTGATCCCGGAACATCCGCGTGAGCCCGTGATGGACGATGACCGCCACCTCGTGCTGGAAGGTCGGGTCGTAGCTGATGCAGTTGGGGATGGTGCCGGCCAGGATGTGGCTGTGGCCGTCCTCGTGCTGCAGCCCCTCGCCGTTCAGGGTCGTGCGGCCCGCCGTGCCCCCCAGCATGAAGCCGCGGGCGCGGCTGTCGCCGGCGGCCCAGGCAAGATCGCCCACCCGCTGGAAGCCGAACATCGAATAGTAGATGAAGAAGGGGATCATCGGCACGCCGTGGTTGGAATAGGACGTGGCCGCCGCGATCCAGTCGGCCATGGCGCCGGCCTCGTTGATGCCTTCCTGCAGCACCTGTCCGTCCACCGCCTCGCGGTAGTAGGACATCTGCTCACGGTCCTCGGGCGTGTATTTCTGCCCTTCGGGGTTGTAGATCCCGATCGAGCGGAACAGCCCCTCCATCCCGAAGGTGCGGCTTTCGTCCGGCACGATCGGCACGACATGCTTGCCCAGGTTCTTGTCACGGATCAGCGTGGTCAGTATCCGCACGAACGCCATGGTGGTTGAGATCTCGCGCTCACCTGTGCCGGTCAGCTGCGCCTGGAACGCCTCCAACGGGGGGATCTCCAGCTTCGGCGCCTGCGAGCTGCGCTTGGGGAAGTCCCCGCCAAGGGCCTTGCGGCGGTCGGCCAGATAGGCCTTCTGCGCGGTGTTCAGCGCGACGAACGGCGCCTTGGGCAGATCCTCGTCCGAGACCGGGATCCTGAAGCGGTCGCGGAAGGCGCGCAACTGCTCCTCGGCCATCTTCTTCTGCTGGTGGGTGATGTTCTGGCCCTCGCCGGCCGAACCCATGCCATAGCCCTTGATGGTCTTGATCAGCAGGCAGGTCGGCTGGTTCTTCGTCTCGA
>NZ_JBHMQU010000108.1:0-3264 GCF_042435015.1 Paracoccus panacisoli
ATTCCACGCGGGAGATATCCACCTGGTCCTTCGTCAGCCCAGTGTGCTGTACGAGATGTGCGAAGGCTGGAAGTTGGTCCGCGGCCATCTCGACAAGATATCCTGAGCGATACGGCACGATGAGAAGCGCTTCCCGCGTTGAATGAAAGAGGTCCGACGGCGTGTAGCTGGGCGCAAGGGAGTCGTCGAACATGGCCGCATAGAGAACGATGCGGCCGTCGAATCGCGGCCGCGCCGCCGCCCGTTCGGACAGGGCCATAAGCTGCCTAGACAGCATGCGGCGTTGTTCCGGAAGGCGTGTCACAATGATACTCATCGCGTTCTTGCCGCCGCCTGAGACGCTTTCCGGCTTCGGGTCCTTGATGAAGCGGAGGACGGGATTCAGCAGCGGCCGCCGTGGGTTCTCAGCCATCGTGCGCCTCCTTCAGATAGCGGTGCACCATCTGACGGCTGACGCCGACGATCTTGCCAATCTCTGCCTGACCAATGGAGCCCTTCTCGTGTAGAAGACGCGTCAGCATCTTCTTGTCCGCCGTTTCCAGCTCGCGACCGTCGAGCAGTCGGGGGCTTCCGGTCCTCGATCCGCTAACCGCAAGAAGAATTTGCGCCAGATCTACTTCACGGTTGGTGAGGATCGCCCGTCGCCGCGAGGCGAGCGCCACATTCTCAATATCCGCGCCACTCAGGCCGTCGGAAACACGCGCCAGCAGGCGCGCCTCCGTCTGGTGCGCCGCATTCCCCTGAAACAGGAAATGCTCCCACATACTGCAACGCACGTCCTCGTCAGGCAGGCTCAGCTCGGCCTTGTAAGGAAATCGCCGCCATATGGCGGAATCAAGCAGGTGCGGATGGTTCGTCGCACCGACGGTGACCACATCGTCCGTCAGGGAGTCGAGACCCTGAAGCACGGTGTTGACTACACGTTTTAGCTCGCCCAACTCGTGACGATCATCCCGAAGCTTAGCGATAGCATCCATCTCGTCGAGAAAAAGAACCGCGTTTCGGGTCGGCACGAACTCAAAGATGCCCCTGATGTTCTTTGCTGTTTCGCCGAGCCGCGAGGAGATCAGGGAGTCGAGGCGGGCGACGTAAAGCGGCCGTCGCAGCGAAGCTGCCATGTGTCCGGCGAGAAGCGTCTTGCCCGTGCCCGGTGGGCCGTAAAGCAGCAGGCCAAGCCGCGCGGAGACGCCCTTCTCTGCCAAGAGCCCGATGTTCTTTGCGTCCTCGATGAACTGCGCGATTGTGTGACCCGCCTCGCCGCCGAGCATGATCGGCGTGGTTGGCCACTGCCCCTCTTCGATCAGGGGCAGACGGGAACCAGCATCGCGCGGCAGCGCCTCTGTATAGCCGGACGTTTGCAGGGGCACACCACGCTTCCGCAGGAGCGCCTGAAGCGCCTTCGCGCCTTCTAGGTCGTTCTGCTCCGCCAAACGCTTCGCGATCTGGCCACCGATACGGCGCACGGCGGTGTAATCCGCCGCCATGGCAGCTTCGAGGAGTGCCGATATGAGAGGTGTGTCAACTTGCATGATCGCTTTTTCTATCAGCTTGGCAGTTTTGTCAACCATAACTCAAATTTTGTAAACTTTCCCTTTGATCGATGGTTCCGTGAGGCATCTCGAAGGCGTTGCCTCGGCCCAAATAACCCAGAGCTCTCTGATGGGACGGATCCGCCGAGCAACAAACGGCCGTTTGTGGAAGGCCTGTAGACTTCTGTGCTAATTGGCCGGTGTCGTTTTTCACAAATAAGTTCAGCAGCCTGTCACAGACGGTTCAGTGAACGGCCGCAGCGTCGAAGCAGCCGTTCGCGCAGATCGCAGCGAACGGCTTGAGGGAGCCCTTTTTGACGAATGCTGCCGAGCGACTGGACGGCCGCTTCGGCGGACCCGCAGCTTAGCGAGGTGTTCTCCGTTCGGGTCTAGACATACTCCGTAATGCGTTTCAACAAGGCGACACCGGCACCTGATAGAACGCCGCAAGAAGACGTAAGCTCTTGACGACGCCCGGTGTCGAGCGGGTGGGGTCCTGTTATGTGACCGTAAACTGCCCCATCATGCCCGCATCCTCGTGTTCGAGGATGTGGCAGTGATACATGAATGGTGTCTCTTCCGAAGCCAGCTTGTCGAACCTCAGCAGGATTCCGGTCGGACCCTGCACACGGACAACATCTTTCCAACCGATCTGCGCCGAGTCGACCGGCCGTCCGTTCTGACTCACGCCTCACGATAATTGTCACACGCCTCAACACCCTTTGCGACCACGTCGAGAAGTGCGTCCACATCGTTCAGAAGGACCGTGATGCGCGGGTTGCTGATACGGTAACGGATGAAGCGCCCTTCGCGGTCGCTGGCGACAAGCCCGCAGTCCAGCAGGCACCTCAGATGGTTGGAGACGTTGGGTTGCGATAGTTCGGTCCGCTCGACGATCTCGTGAACGGCCAATGGCTCGTTGCAAAGTGCACCGAGGATGGCCAGGCGGCTCGGGTCCGCGAAGCCGCGGAACAGCTTCGCCCGTCGCTCGATGGTCGCGCTCTTGCGGTCATCGACGATTTGGGCCATATCACTCCTCGCTGATACGTCGTTCTTCGATTCATCCTAGCAGGAATAGCGCGACCATGGCCAACACCGAAAATGCCGGATCGACGGCAGATGTCCCGCCCGTCCGTTACCGGGTTTCCGGTATGGATTGCGCCAAGGATGCCGCGCAGATCGAGCGGGCGGCACAGGCAGCCGGGGTCGCGCCCGGCGATGTGAAAGTGTCGGCCGCGACGCACATCATGACACTGACTGCACCCGAAGTGCGCCTGCCGGACATCGAAAAGGCAGTCGCGGTGACAGGCTATGGCTTCGACCGGATCGAGGGCGATGAAGACATTCCGCCGAATCCCGCCCATCAGGACCCGGCCTACCGCCGTGCCCTCTGGATCGTCGTGATCCTGAACGTGGGATACGGGGTCCTCGAAATGATCGGCGGTTTCATTTCCGGATCGCAGGCCGTGAAGGCCGATGCGCTCGATTTCATCGGCGACGGCGCGATCACGTTCCTTGGCCTGCTGGCCATCGGCTGGAGCCTCGCCTGGCGGGCACGGTCGGCCTTGATCCAAGGCATCTTCCTCGGCCTGCTCGGCCTTGGCGTCCTCGGCACGACCATCGTGCGAGTCTTCGAACGGACGACGCCGGATGCAGGTCTAATGGGCCTGCTTGGCATGATCGCCCTTGTCGTCAACGTCATCTCCGTTCTGCCGCTGCTGCGGTTCCGCAAGGG
>NZ_JBHMQU010000109.1:0-764 GCF_042435015.1 Paracoccus panacisoli
GCTGATCAGCGTGATCGGAAGGTCGGTATAGGTGATGCCGCCATAGATATGTTCGTCCTGCTCCCAGAAGCGGCGCTTGAACTCCAGCCCAAACTTTGTTCCTTCGGCATAGGGCATGTTGTCGACGACGCTCTGCATTTCGGGCGACAGGTCTGCCTCGATCTGGCTAAGGATCGAGAACGGGATGGTGCACAGGCACCAGTCGCCCGAGGCGGTGCGCGGCTCGCCCGTGCTGTCCGATCCCACATAGGTGACGGTCACACCCTGATCGTTCTGGCGGATCTGCGTCACCTTGCAATTGTATTTGATCAGATCGCCGACCTGCTTTTCGAAGGCCGCCGCAATACGGTCCATGCCGCCGATAGGCTGGAACATCGTCTCTTGATGATCGGTCACCTGATCTTCAAGCAGCTTGTTCCACAGCTTCGACTGCAGCACGGTGGCGAAGTCGATCGGCTCGGACGGTTCAGGCCGGGCGTTGACCCCGCCGCCAGGCCATTTCGCCCAACCCCGATACGGGGACGAATGATCGCCTTTGCGATAGTTGAACTCGTCGTCCAGAGCGCCGTAATATTTGAGGGCGGCCATCAGAGCCTCGCGATCGGCGGGGGACACTGCCTGATCCAAGGCGCCCGCGTTGGTGGCCTTCGCCAGAAGGTCCGAGATGCCGCCACGGAAATCTGCATTGATCTCGCGGAAGCGCACCGGCTTGCCGTCGAAAGCGTGCGAGGAATGCAGATAGGCGTTCTGATTGCCCTGAATAA
>NZ_JBHMQU010000110.1:0-1927 GCF_042435015.1 Paracoccus panacisoli
TGCCGCAGGTGCACAGGCACGATCAAGAGGGTGACGGAAGCGGCGCTGGGGTTGAACCGCGAAAATGCGGGTTCGGCAGGCGGGCGAGTGACACCCAGTCGCGCAGAGCAGCTGCGGTTGATCTGTTCGAGAGAGAGGGCACAGGTCGCGCTGCGACGACAGATCAAGGACTTGAGAGACGAAAATGCGGGGTCACATGGCAACTCGCATATCATCTGTCGCGGGTCGTGGAGGGTAAGAGGGCCGAGATCCGCCAGCTTCAGCACGATCTGCGGCACGAAGATATCGTCGTTGATGTCGCCCGGAACGACGCCGCTCAGCTCGGACAGGGGCGGGGATCGAGCAACCCCGCTCCATCTCACGGGCAATCTTCTCTGCACATTCTCAAGGCGAAGGCCGCGAAGGCCGTCTTAGCGGATCATAAGCCGGACAAGGTACAGACGATGCAGCAGCGGACCAAGGCACGGGAGGAAAGCTGGACGCTGGACGCTGAAAGGCTTCGCTGACGCCTCGTCACCTGCGACTTATCCACAGGCACCTCGTGTTAGAATCGTGTTAATAAGGTGTTAAGCCTCCGAAAACAGTCCTTAACCGACTGCTACGACATCGTTTTTTCCAACCCCCGGTGGGTGATAACACGTTGGCCGGTGTGTAAAAGCACGAAGCTCGGTGGGTGAAAACACGTTCGCCTTGACGTGGTGGGTGAAAACACGAAAGGTGCCGGCATGGTGGGTGAAAACACGAAAAACCGGTCGCCCCTCCTCCCTGATCGCATGCGACAGGGCGACTTCTTCGTGTGCGATATCTTCGATGCCGCTCCCAAGGGCGACATGGCGTCGATGGAGCATCCGGTCTTCTCGATCTCGACCAAGCCGGACCTGAACGTGCGCCGGTACGAGAACGGCAAGAACTTCGTCGAGGTCATCCCTTCGGTGAAGGGACTGGCGACGGTCCATGATCGCGACATCCTGATCTTCTGCATTTCCCAGGTCATGGCGGCCATCAATGACGGTCAGGAATCCGAAATTCGTCCTACCCTCAGGTTCAAGGCCTATGACCTGCTTACGGCGACCAACCGCGGCCGGGATGGGCGGGGTTATGAGCAGCTCCGTGCCGCACTGGAGCGCCTGTCCGGAACCCGGATCACGACCAACGTGACCACCGGTGACGTGGAAATCATGGACGGGTTCGGCCTGATCGATCGGTTCCGCATCGTTCGCCAGACCCGTGACGGCCGGATGCAGGACATTGAAATCACCCTGTCGGACTGGGTGTTCAATGCCATCAAGGCCCGCGAAGTCCTTACCTTGCATCGCAACTACTTCCGGCTCCGCAAGCCGTTGGAGCGGCGGCTATACGAGATTGCCAGAAAGCATTGCGGACTGCAGGCCGAGTGGAAGATCGGCATCCAGAAGCTCAAGGCCAAAGCCGGCTCCTATTCGACCGACAAGGAGTTCCGCCGCCTGCTTTCGCTCATCGTCGCCGAGGATGCGGCGCATGCACATATTCCAGACTACGCCATATCGCTGGAGGCCGATTTCGTGACGTTCCGCAACCGGAACACCATGAAGCTCATCAGGGCGTCCGAGCCCTGGGCAGGCCGGCTTGATCCCGAGGCCTACGAAGACGCCCGGGCCGCTGCGCCGGGCTGGGATGTCTACATGCTCGAAAGCGAGTGGCGCGCCTGGCTGGGCGAGAACGAGATCGAGCCGAAGGCCCCGGCCCGCCACTATGTGAAGTTCTGCCAGAGCTGGCATGAAAATCACGGCCAACCCTAGGCCGCAGGGTGCGCGGAATCCATCCGACGGATTTATCGATTGGCCTGTCCCAGGGTCGTGCGATCCCTTGATTTCGCATAGGGGAGGTGCTGTGACCCCCGATGTTCATCCAGCGGAAACCAGAGTCGGCGATTGAATTTGGCGCGGTT
>NZ_JBHMQU010000111.1:0-954 GCF_042435015.1 Paracoccus panacisoli
ATGTCCTCGATGCCGAACGGCTGCACGGAGATGACACGACGGTGCCGCTGCTGGCAAAGGGCGGGACACATACCGCCCGGCTCTGGACCTATGTCAGGGATGATCGCCCCTTCGGCGGCGGGGCCCCGCCTGCTGCGCTGTTCCACTTCTCCCGCGACCGCGCAATGACCAACCCGAACCGGCATCTCGGCGGGTGGCAGGGCATCCTGCAGACCGACGCCTATGGGGGCTACAACGATCTCTACCGAGCTGACCGCGATCCGGGGCCGGTCGAGAGCGCGCTCTGCTGGAGCCATGCCAGGCGCAAGTTCTTCGAGCTAGCCGACATCGAGGGGAATGCCCGGAAGGGCAAATCCGTCCATGACATCTCACCTGTCGCGCTGGAGGCGGTGGCCCGTATCGATGCAATCTTCGACATTGAGCGCGGCATCAATGGCCTGGCCGCTGTAGAACGGCAGGAGGCCAGGCGCCCGCTGTCCCGACCCCTGGTCGAGGCATTGCACGACTGGCTGCTTGCCGAGCGCGACAGGATGTCGAAGCACAATCCGGTCGCCAAGGCGATCGGCTACATGTTCAAGGCGGAGCGCTGGCCCGCCTTCACCCGGTTCCTTGATGACGGCAGGGTTTGCCTGACGAACAACGCCGCAGAGCGGGCGCTGCGCGGGGTCGCCCTTGGCCGGAAGTCATGGCTCTTCGCCGGTTCCCAGCGTGGTGGCGACCGAGCCGCCTTCATGTATTCCCTCATCGTCACCGCGAAGATGAACGATGTTGACCCTCAGGCTTGGCTGGCCGATGTCCTCGCACGGCTTCCCGACACAACTGCTTCCAGAGTGCCGGATCTCCTGCCTTGGAACTGGTCTCGACCCCCTCAAAGGATGGCCGCATGACCCTGATCGCCCGCCTCCGGATCATCCTGAACGACGTCGACCCGCAGCCGATGCGCCAGATCGAGGT
>NZ_JBHMQU010000112.1:0-3613 GCF_042435015.1 Paracoccus panacisoli
GCACCGTCGCCCGCTGCAAGGCGGGGCGCGTCGATGTGAACCGCGAAATGGTCAGGCGCGGCATGGCATGGGCCTACAGGCAGTATTCAGAGGACTATGTGTCCGACGAGAAAAAGGCAAAGAAGGCGCGTATCGGTATCTGGAAGCATCGCTCGCAACCGGCGTGGGAATATCGGAGAGGAACACAGCCGTAAAAACACACGGTTTGGTTGAGCAAGTGGAGAGATGCGGGAATGTCTAGTTCCGCATCAATTTATTTACATTTCAATCAAGGGCGTGGATTAGGGTCATCATCAGGTTTTTTATCAGGGTGAGGGTAATCATCCGGGTATAAGATATGCCGTATCCACTCTAAAGAAGGGCGAAGTTCGAGTTCTTGAACAGGGAGACCATCACCTGTTCCACAAATCTCTTTTATAGCGTTGTAGATTTTGACGAAGCTGCGGATATGATTAATGAAGTGATCGTCAATGACGTCTTGGCCCTCATAAAGTGTTTCAGCAAGTGTTTTGTATTCTTGTCTTAGAAGCTCAATTTGATTGCAAAGTTCTTCTTTCTGTTTTTCATCCATTTCAGGGAGCGTAATAACCGGGACAGGTTGACTATCTTCCATCTTATCTGTTTCTCCCTCCGTTATGGCTGATGGTTTATTGCTTAGTTTTTTTATTCCCTTGAGAAAATCACTTACCATGCCAGTATCCTCTCATCACATACTGCCAAAACGGCCTTGTTGCGCAAAGCCTGCCTGGGATTCACATCGGTAGTGCAGCGACATAGCTGGGCAGCATGTCCAAGCCTGCGTCCACCCGCTATCGCACCCTGAACTGGTCCGTCTACAACGCCGCGCTGCGTGAGCGCGGGTCGCTGACGGTCTGGTTCGATCCCGGCATGGCTTGGCACGCGGCGCCGTCTGGCAAGCGCGGTCGCCAGCAGACCTTCTCGGACGCCGCCATCCAGGCCTGCCTGACGATCAAGGTGCTCTTCGGCCTGCCGCTTCGCCAGATCGAGCCAGGGAACGCCACTGGTCCGAGTGACCATGGCGAGGGGGCTTCGTGGCCAGCCTGTTGAAGCTGGCGGGGCTCGACTGGCCGGTGCCGGACTTCTCGACGCTGTGCCGCCGACAAAGGACGCTGGCTGTCCAGCTGCCCTACCGGGGCTCGGGCGGCCCGCTGCACCTGCTCGTGGACAGCACGGGCATCAAGGTCCGGGGTGAAGGCGAATGGCATGCGCGCAAGCATGGTGGGGCGCGGCGACGTGTCTGGCGCAAGGTCCACCTGGCCATCGACGAGGCGACGATGGAGGTGCGGGCGGTCGAGTTCACCGGCAGCGGAACCGGCGACGCGCCCATGCTGCCCGGCCTGCTGTCGCAGATCCCCGCGGACGAGCCGATCGCATCCGTCACCGCCGATGGCGCCTATGATGGCCGCGCCTGCCGCGACGCCATCGCAGACCGTGGAGCGGAAGCGATCATCCCGCCCCGCCGAAACGCCAAGCCATGGAAGAAAAAGAGCCCTGGTGCGGGGGCGAGGAACGAGGCCCTTCGGGCCATCAAGCGCCTCGGCCGGACTATCTGGCGGAAGTGGACCGGCTACCACCGCCGCAGCCGCATCGAGACCAAGATGAACTGCATGAAGCTGCTGGGGCAGCGGCTGATGTCCCAAGACTTCGACCGTCAGACCGCCGAGCTCCAAGTCCGCATCGCCATCCTCAACCGCTTCACCGCACTCGGCATCCCCGTCACGCAGCCCGTCGGATGACGTCAAACAGGGAAGGGGAAAGTCCGACCGTCAGGAGATTTGCGCAACAAGGCCCCTCTACATCATGAATGCCCGCCGAGCCTGGAGGTTGCACTCGACATAGGCACGAGCCCAACGCAGACCCGTTGTGGTTGCAGGCGGCTTTCCCTTTCCCGTGAAAAATGGCAAGCGGCCTGCGCGGAAATGAGAGGTTGCGATGCAGATCGAGGAAACGGCCCTGCCGGGTGTGCTGATCCTGACGCCGGCGCGGCATGGCGATGGGCGCGGCTTCTTCTCGGAAAGCTGGAACCGGCGCACGCTGGAGGAGGCGGGCGTGCGCCTGCCCGAGTTCGTGCAGGACAACCATTCGCTCTCGGCCAGGGCGGGCACGCTGCGGGGCCTGCACTATCAGGCGCCGCCGCACGAGCAGGGCAAGCTGGTGCGCTGCGGGCGCGGCGCGCTTTACGACGTGGCGGTGGACGGGCGGCACGGCAGCCCGACCTATGGCCGGTGGGTCGGGGTCGAGCTGAGCTTCGAGAACGGCCGCCAGCTCTGGGTGCCGCCGGGCTTCCTGCATGGCTTTGTCACGCGGGTGGACGACACCGAGGTCGTCTACAAGTGCACGGGCTATTACGACAAGGCCGCGGACGGCGCGGTGCGCTGGGACAGCCTCGGCATCGACTGGGGCGTGGCCGAGCTGGTCCTGTCCGACAAGGACAAGGCGGCCGTGCCCTTCGCTGACTGGCAATCCCCCTTCGAGGCGTGAGATGAAGATACTGGTGACGGGTGGCGCGGGCTTCATCGGCTCGGCGGTGGTGCGGCTGGCGGTTTCGCGCGGGCACGAGGTCGTCAACCTCGACGCGCTGACCTATGCGGCGAACCTGGAGAACGTGGCGGGCGTGGCCGACAGCCCGCTTTACGCCTTTGAGCATGTGGACATCCGCGACCGCGCGGCGCTGGACCGGGTGTTTGCCGGGCACAAGCCCGATGCGGTGATGCACCTGGCGGCCGAAAGCCACGTGGACCGTTCGATCGACGGCCCCGGCGCCTTCATCGAAACCAACGTCACCGGCACCTACAACCTGCTGGAAGCGGCGCGGGCCTTCTGGACCGGGCAGGGCAAGCCCGAGGGCTTCCGCTTTCACCACATCTCGACCGACGAGGTCTTCGGCTCGCTTGGCGAGACGGGCCAGTTCACCGAGGACACGCCCTATGACCCGCGCTCTCCCTATTCTGCGTCCAAGGCCGCGTCGGACCATCTGGTCCGCGCCTGGCACGAGACCTATGGCCTGCCGGTGGTGCTGACGAACTGTTCCAACAACTACGGCCCTTACCACTTCCCGGAAAAGCTGGTGCCGGTGGTGATCCTCAATGCCCTGCACGGGCGCGAGATCCCGGTCTATGGCGACGGCGGCAACGTGCGCGACTGGCTGTATGTCGAGGATCACGCCGATGCGCTGCTTCTGTGCCTGGAACAGGGCGAGATCGGGCGCAGCTACAACATCGGCGGCGAGAACGAGGCCAGGAACATCGACCTCGTGCGCACCATCTGCGCGCATCTGGACGAGATGCGCCCTACGGGCGCACCGCACGACCGGCTGATCCGCTTCGTGACCGACCGCCCCGGCCATGACCGCCGCTACGCGATCGACCCCACCCGCATCCGCACCGAACTGGGCTGGCGCCCCTCGGTCACGGTCGAGGAAGGCCTGAAGCGCACCGTCCGCTGGTACCTCGACAACGAGGCCTGGTGGCGCCCGCTTCTCGACCGTGAGGGCGTGGGCAGGCGCCTGGGGACGGGATGATGGACATGACTAACCTTCTGATCTTCGGCCGGACGGGGCAGGTGGCGCAAGAGCTTGCGCGGCTGGCCCCCG
>NZ_JBHMQU010000113.1:0-3095 GCF_042435015.1 Paracoccus panacisoli
ACGCGGCGTTCGATGCTCTCGGCGGCTCCCCGGAATGGCACGGCCGGATCTGGGATGCGGCGGCCCTGCCCTCGCCCGCCTGACAAGGCTGGGTCGCGCCCACCTTGGGACTTCGCCGGTTGCGGGCAGGCTTGGACAGGGCCGCGTCGGCACGCGGATCTCGATGGATGGGAAAGGCCGCTGCAACCGTCATGTTCTGGTTGTGAGTCCTGAGCCGGGAACGTTTGACCCTCTCGCCTGTTTATTTTTCCAGATGATATCTTTTCGTTTACCTTGAGGAGTTGATCGTGGCCAAACTTGCGCTGTACGTGCCACTGAAGGCCAAGGCCGGAAAAGAAAGCGATGTCGCCGATTTTCTCACCTCGGCGCTACCGCTCGTTCAAGCCGAGCCCGGTACCCTGACCTGGTATGCGATCCAGGAAGGTCCCGGTGCGTACGCGATCTTTGATACGTTCGACACAGAGGAAGATCGGCAGGCGCATCTTAACGGCAAGGTTGCCGCCGCACTGATGGACAAGGCGGATGAGCTGTTTTCCGAACCGCCGCAGATCCATAAGTTCACCCTACTGGCAGCTAAATAAATAGCAGAGTGCTCGGCACCATTCCGTCGGGCTTGGGCGAACGGCAGATCGCTGCCGTACGCTGTGCCGTGATGTGCGTGCTGTCGATCATGATGGTCTCGCCGTCGGCGCCCGGCTGGGCGAACTCGACGAAGATCCGGGCGAAAACGCCCATCTGCGACCAGTGAGATTCAGACCGAGCTGCCTCAAGACAATTTATGGGGTCTGACCCTGGAATCTGAAGGGTGAGCTTTCAGAAAGCCACGCAAATATTAGCGGAGCTGCGGGTGCCCACGCGGCATTGTACCTTAGTCAAGCAGGAGAAAGCCTATGCGCGCCCTCACTTTTCAAGGGACCGGCAAGGTCCAGGTCGACACTGTCGATGACCCGACCATCGAGGAAACGACTGACGTCGTGATCCGAGTCACTTCGACCGCGATCTGCGGATCCGACCTGCATCTTTACGACGGCTTCATCCCCGAGGTTCGCAAGGGTGACGTGCTGGGTCATGAGTTCATGGGTGAAATCGTCGCCATCGGTAAGGGCGTCGGCAAGCACAAGGTTGGCGACCGGGTCTTGGTGCCCTTCAACATCGCCTGTGGCAACTGCGATTTCTGCCGTGTCGATGCCTTCTCGTTGTGCGAGAACACGAACCCTGATCACGAAAAGGTGGAAAAGCTTTATGGCCAGTCGGGTGGGGGGATGTTCGGCTATTCGCATCTTTTCGGCGGATACGCCGGCGGCCAAGCCGAACTGGTCCGTGTGCCGCACGCCGACGTGGGGCTGCTGGCCGTTCCCGAAAGCCTGCCCGACGAAAAGGTGCTGTTCCTGACCGACATCTTCCCGACCGGCTACCAGGCGGTCGAACAGATCGGCACCGGTCCGGGCGACATTGTGGCGGTCTGGGGCGCGGGGCCGGTGGGCCAGTTCGCCGTCCGCTCGGCGCTGATGCTGGGGGCGGAGCGCGTCTTCTCGCTGGACTTCGAAAAGGGTCGGCTGGCGCTGGCGCGCGAAGCGGGTGCCGAGACGATCGACCTGTCCGAACAGGACAGCTATGCGAGCCTGATGGAACTGACGGTC
Organism: Paracoccus panacisoli; assembly: GCF_042435015.1. Lineage (NCBI taxonomy): Bacteria > Pseudomonadati > Pseudomonadota > Alphaproteobacteria > Rhodobacterales > Paracoccaceae > Paracoccus > Paracoccus panacisoli. The sequence continues at coordinate 1,641 of NZ_JBHMQU010000113.1, forward strand.
GGAAAGCTCCCAAATCGCTGCGTTGACGCCGTCGGGATGGAGGCACATGGCGCGTCGGTCATCGGTAATGTTTATGACAGGGTGAAGACGACGTTGATGATGGAAACCGACCGGCCGAACGCACTGCGCGATGCGATCATGTGCTGCCGCAAGGGCGGAGCTGTATCGATCCCTGGCGTCTATGCAGGACTGGTGGACAAGTTTCCCATCGGCGCCGCCTTCGGCAAGGGCCTGATGCTGCGGGGCGGGCAGACCAACACCCGCGCCTACATGGACCGCCTGCTAAAGCGGATCGAGGCGGGCGAGATCGATCCCAGCGTCATCATCACCCATCGTGGCACGCTCGAGGACGGTCCCGGCTTTTACGAGTCCTTCCGGGACAAACGTTCGGAATGTGTCAAGTGCGTAATGACACCCTGAGGTCTCGCTCCTGACCAGGTCACCCGGCGTCCTCCGCTTGTCGCGGTTGGCGTCGGACTCGACCGTGCTGCCATCTGCCATCGATGAGCTCACCTGCCCCGCCGACCAGGTCGGCATCCATGCAGCGCCAAACGGATACCGTTTGTAGGACATTGCCTTTGACCTGCCCCCGGTCGTCCCTCGTTCATAACGAGAGTCCTTGGGGTTGATATTGGTTGGTTTCGGTGTGGCAAGCGCGCCGGGCGCGGAGCCCTCAGATTGCTCAAGCGCTCAGCGCGCGTCGGACGGGGTCTTGTTGCCCAGCGAGGAATGGGGCCTGACGTTGTTGTAGTCGTAACGCCAGAGGGCCAGTTTGCGGCGGGCATCAGCCAAGCTGTCGAAGATTTCCTCAGGCATTCGTCGCGCAGGCTGCCGTTGAAGCTTTCGATGTAGCCATTCTGCTGCGGCTTGCCCGGGTCGATGCAGTGCCATTCGACGCCGTTCGCGTTGGCCCATTTCAGGATGGCCTTGCTGGTGAACTCGGTTCCGTTGTCGCTGACGGTGGCCCGGTGCCTAAACTTGGAAAGGATCGATGATGCGGAGCCTGCCTTCGACCAGCATGCCGTCCTGCATGTCCTCGCTCAGCAGTCGGTCGCAGCCGTTCACCAGTGCGGCCGCTACGATCATCGCATCATAAACAGAAAACCCGTAACGTCCACCCAAGGCCAAGCCAACGCGATGCACCTCGGCCGTCAGATCGCATACCGGACACACCGCTTGAACTTCGGCGAGAAACTCGGCGGCTTCGTGCCAGCTCATGCGGGCCTTGCGGATGCAGTTGGCCAGCGTCTCGTTCAGCACTTGCACACTGATCGTCCCGCCGCTGGCGACGACTTCGGCGGCGCGGTCTGCCTTGGGGCCATCGTCCAGCAGATAGAGAATGACATTTGTATCGAGGAAATCAGCGCTCATTCGCCGCGTCACGGCACAGGCGGTCCGCAGCGGGCAGCCTGCCGCGGAAGCGGCGCAACCCATCCAGGAGCTCAGCCGGCGTAG
>NZ_JBHMQU010000114.1:0-1276 GCF_042435015.1 Paracoccus panacisoli
ACCCACCCAACCGGCGGTGGCAACCGCCAGGGAGATCACGCCATGAAGCAGAATACCGACAGCTCATCCTTTTCGCTACTGCCCGACGCAGGGGCGTATGATCCGATCGAGGATCGCCTGCGGGCAAATGTCCGTGCCACCATTGAGGCCATGTTCGAAGAGGAGCTGGCCGACTTTCTTGGTCGGCTTCGTTACGGCCGCGGCAAAGAGCGGGCCAGGGGCTACCGACACGGGCACCGTGATCGGCAGCTGACCGGCACATTCGGCACCGAGACGGTGCGGGTTCCTCGTGCCCGGATCGAGGACGAGGCCGGCAAGATCACCGAATGGCGCTCGAAGGCACTGCCCCGCTACAGGCGGCTGACAAAGAAGGCCGAGGCCCTGATTGCAGCAGTCTATCTGGCCGGCACGAATACCCGGCGCGTCAAGCGGGCGCTGTTCGGGCTGTTCGAAGGGGCGGTGAGCAAGGACGTGGTCAGCCGCGCCTGGCGCAAGGTGAAGGTCGATTGGGACGCGTGGTCCACCCGCGACCTGGCCGAGGAGGATATCGTGCGGCTCATCCTCGACGGCACCGTCATCAAGACCCGGCTGGACCGCAAGGCCACCAACATCTCGGTGCTGGCGGCGATCGGTATCCGCCGCGACGGACAAAAGGTGCTCCTCTCGATCAGGAACATGGGCGGCGAAAGCACGGCTGCCTGGGGCAGCTTCCTTGCCGACCTGGACGCGCGGGGCCTCAGGCGGCCCGAGTTCGTAATCGTTGACGGCGCCCCCGGCCTTGAAGCCGCGCTCGTGGCGCTCTGGGGCGGGGACCTGCCCATCCAGCGCTGCACGGTTCACAAGCACCGCAACCTGCTTGGCCACGCGCCCAAGCGCCTGCATGACGAACTGAGCGAAGACTACCGCGACATGATCTATGCCGATACGGCCGCCGAGATCGAGACGCGCCGCAAGGCCTTCCTCCGCAAGTGGAAGCTCAAGTGCCGGGCCGTGGCCGATAGCCTCGAGGAGGCCGGCGATCGCCTCTTCAGCTTCACCCGCCTCGATCCGTCGCAATGGAAATCCGCACGGACCACCAACGCCATTGAGCGTCTGAACGAGGAGTTCCGCCGCCGCATCAAGACCCAGACCGTGCTGCCCTGCGCCGAAACCGTGCCGATGCTGCTCTGGGCGCTGCTGGCTTCCGGTCAGATCCAGATGCGAAAGGTCGATGGCTGGGAAACTCTGTCCCAGCCTCTCGAGCCAATGTCCCTTGACCTCGCGGCCTGACTGGAGC
>NZ_JBHMQU010000115.1:0-2248 GCF_042435015.1 Paracoccus panacisoli
ACCTGCATCGGCGGTCTTTCGGATGGATATACAGACGGTATATACATATCCATCCCTCTCGCCTTACTCAAGCGTAATGACCAGTCGACGTTCAACGGGCAACTTCCAAGCGGTCGGGATCGGTGAGAGCCCCGGACCCCAGCTGTTGTGGGAGGAGCGTAAGATCGCGCTTGCGCGCACGCTGCGGCGACAGCCTCAAGCGGATCAATGGGTCCTGACCCTAGTCCGGTGAGGGCACGGGGAAGGCGTCAGCGGGTGGTCAAGCGCTGGAACTGGGCGCCGGTCAGATAGCCGGTCGACGACAGGTCGTTGGCGCGCTGCCAGTTGGCAATCGCCCGACGGGTACCGGGCCCGAAGGTCCCGTCCACGCCGCGGGTGTCGAAGCCTCGCCGGGTCAGCCCGGCCTGCACCGCGCTGCGCTGCGCAACGCTCAGCCCCAAGGCACGCTCGTTTTGGGCCGCGCTGCCGCCCCCGGCCGCTTCGGCCGCGGCCGCCGAACCGGCGGAGGGGACATCGCCGGTCGACCGGCCGCGCAGGATCTCGGTCGCCTGTGCGCGGGTCAGGGTGCCCGTCTGGGCATAGTTCCGGTCACGCTGCCACAAGGCGATGGCCCGGCGGGTGCCGGGACCGAAGCTGCCATCGGTACCCCCGGTAGAATACCCCAGGGCGTTCAGGCGCCGCTGCACCTCGACCCGGTCGGCCGCCGACAGCGACACCCCGCCCGAGCCCGCAGGGGTCGTGCCGCCCAGTCGCTCGACCCGGTCGCGGGCATGGCTGGCATAGGCGCCGTTCGGGAATTGGCTAAGATAACTCTGATAGGCGCTCAGCGTGTTGACGCTCTGCGCCTGCGCGAATGCGGCGCGGTCCTGTTCCTGCTGCAGGTATTGCTTGGCGATGCCGCCGACGATGTCCTTGACCGTGTCGTCCGCATGGGCGGGCACGGCCATCGCCACCATCACCGTGGCGGCCTTGATAAACGAGCTGGGGGTCATGGCAGGATCCTGTCTCGAGTCGACGTTTGTCAGGTTTTCTGACGGGGCAACGCCCCGGGCGGCGGGTCGGGTTCCGTCTCTGTGCCCCCGTCAGCGCCGATACGGGCGCCGCAACTCTCGGTCGCGGAGCGTGCAGCAGATGCAGCCGTTGGCTATCTCGACCAGCGTCTCCTCGGTCCAGCAAGCTTGATGACGCACAAGACCAACGCTCGTAACGCTCTCGTACAGGAGCAACTCCAGACTGAAATCTGGGATGTGTTCCCAGAGCACGGCCAGCCAAGGGCCAGCGCTGGAACTGACGATAGACGGACGACCACTTGCCGAACTCTTCTGGCAGGTCGCGCTACGGCGAACCTGTGCGGGCTATCCAGAAAATCCCACCCAGAACAAGACGTGGCGTCATGTCGAAGCTATACTTGAAAGCCCTGATCGCCGAAGCAACCGAACGGTTGATTGGAGTAAATATGCTGATGATTAATTTTATTGCTAAAAATAAAACGTACATTTTTTACGCCGCTTTTTTGATTTTCTTTATTTTGTGGTCGTTGACAATTGTTGCAGGATTTGGCGCAAAACTTTGTGCAAACTCCGGGGATTTGGAGAGAAGGATTTCTTCTTGCACCTATTCTATTTGGGCAAGCGGGATGATAGAACCGCGAAGTGGAAAAAGGGCTTTGGTATATTTACAAAGAGGCCTGCTGCATGCCGAGACTGGCAACCCCGAACTTGCTATCTCCGACTTTTCTTTAGCAGTTAAATACGCAACTGGAGGAAACGATATTTTATCGCTGGAAAAAGATGGGGTTGAATACGAGCGAATGGCAAGGCTATATGCCGTTATCAATAGCAGAAACGCCGAAATAAACCGGCTGTGGGATGCCGCGATAGCTCAGCAGTGACCAACAATGAAAGCAGCATAAGACCCCCGAAGGAGGGGGATAATGAAGGCGGTCCACTAAACGGCCATACCTCAACCGCAACGCCAGCGCGCTGATGGTGCTGGACGAGGTCGAGGGTGCCACCCTTGGCGCGGTGGTTCGGTTTTATTGCTTTGGTCCTTGTGCGTTGAGCCGAGCGCCAACCGGTCGAGCGGGCGCTGCAGGCCGAAGCCAAGCACAACGCAGTTGACCTCTAGTCCGCGAACGACACCATGGAAAAACCGAGGTAGAAATGGAAATGAGATGCTGTGACCCCCGATAACTCTTCCATCTGATGCTAGAGTCCGGCCCAATGAGAGGACCGGACATGAAGAGATC
>NZ_JBHMQU010000116.1:0-2593 GCF_042435015.1 Paracoccus panacisoli
GCCCTCGTCTCGTGCCGACAAGATTTCGTCGGACGTCAGCGGCACCATGCTGCCAAGTCGGCGGCGCAGGGTGGCGACACGGGCCAGGGCCGAGGCGCGATCACCCCCCTGCCCCGCCGGGACCAAGCGCGCCACGGCCGTTCCGCGCCGTGTGATGATGATCGACTCACCTGCTTCGGCGGCTGCGAGAAGTTCGGACAGGTGAGTTTTTGCCTCAAAGGCACCTATCTCGCGCACGGCAACCTCCAGTGAACTGGTTGGATAACTAGTTTTTATGCTGTGCGACGACAAGTGCCGAGTCAAGGCGCGAACCGCAAGGCTTTACGTAAACACGTACAAGCGCAGTTGCGCGATTACGCATTTGTGCTGTTAAGGTATTGCATCAATGCGTATTCAAGGATGTCCTGGTGCGTCTGATCCGTCTGTGCGGCGTGCAGGCGCAGACGCCGATAGGTCTCGCCATCCAGTGCCAAGGTCAGGCGCTTTTCCCCCGCACGCTTCTTCGGAGCTGGCCTGGCATCTGCTGCCGGAAGCGCTCCACGCTGGGGAATTCCGGTCACGACCGGTTCGGCGCTGGTGTTCAGAAGTCCATCGAGGGCAATCGGCTTCTTAGCCATTCACGATCCCTTTCACATAGTCCCAAAGAGCGGCGATCTCTGCAGCCGCCTTGTCGTCGGCGGTTTCAGCGACCCCCTGCCCTGTGGCGCCGGTTTCGGCGTAGCTCACGCGCTGAGCGATGTTGACCGGCGCGACGCGCCCATGCTGCGCCAGAACCCGCGCGGCTTCTTCGGTGATCCTGGCCCGCGGGGTCTGAGACAGGGCAAACGCAAAGGAGGCTTTCGCCTTGGTCGCTGCAGCGATGGTCGCACCAACGGCACGCAGGTCGTCAGGCGATGGCCTGACCGGGATCAGGACCAGGTCTGCAGCAGCCAGGGCCTCCGAGAGCCACTCGGGCGCAGCCGGCGGCGTATCGACAAAACAGAAATCGAACTGCTTCCCGACGGCCCTCAGCGTGGCCGCAAGATCCTTCGGCTGCGGATCCCGGTCCAGCATGGAAGGAGCGTCAGCCTCTCGACTGTTCCACCAGGCGCGGAGAGAACCCTGGGGATCAAGGTCCAGACAAAGCACCCGCTTCCCTTCCATGGACGCTGCGACGGCCAGGTTGCGGGTCAGGGTTGTCTTCCCTGCTCCTCCCTTCTGAGCGGCAACAACGACTGTCTTCATGGGGTCTGCTCCCGATCTTACGTAAGCGCATAATTACTTGTTTAAGCACGCTCGTATACTCGCAACTACGCTCCTACGCCACCACGCAAATCCTCTGATACGCGGATATGCCGTTATGCTCTTACGCATTTACGCATTTCAGCACGCCAGGCGAGAGTTGGGGTTGGCCGAGATCCCCACCTGTTCGACTGACTGAGGGGTTCGGGCGCATGAGGGAGCGCCTATCAGGGCTGATCTAGTTCGTTGATAGCACTAACTATCTTGAAGACCCCGGACAGAGTAGATCATCTGCAACAGCGATGAAGAACGCAGCCCGCCTGAGGGTCTGGAAACTGCGCGCCTCACCTTCCGCACTCCCCGTCTCGATCCGCAGGAACGCCCGGCCATGACGGGACCGACTTCTCGAACGCCCCGTCGGTTCAGGTGCGATCATGCACCGAGGCCCCAGTTCCTTCCGCCACGCTGCGAGGGCAGCCTCCATTCCGGCTTGGGGTGCGGTCACGGCGACCGTGAAGCTGCCGGATGGCAGAGCATCCGGGAACAGTCCCAGCCAGACTGACAGCTGCCTCGGGCTCGCAAACACCAGCTGGGCACGGTGCCGATCTGACTGGTGGAAGAACGGCTTGACCCAGTCCTGCCGGAACACCGGCAGCAGCAGCGATGAGGCCGAGAGCACGCGCGCGAGAAATGGGCGCTGCCGCGCCTCGGACCGGGCCAAGGGCATGAGCTGTTCCAGACAGACAGGAGACCGCAGCCGGGGGGTGCGCTTGGCTGTCAGCGTCTCCATGCGCGCGCGCGCCGCGGCGATCACTGCGGCGATCTCGGCCTCCGTCCGATCATGCGCCAGGGCAATCCGGCCCGGCGGCATGTCGGCTTCGGCGGAGACAAGGATCTTCCGGACCAATTCGGGTGTCAGCGGGGCTCGGGAGGGCAGGGGGCTTGCGACGCCTTTCGCAGATATCCCGGGTGTCATCCCTGGCCGTGCGGTCACCCCGTCGCCCTCGGCGATCCGATCGACCTGCAGGCGGTCCACGATCACCTCACGCGCAGCCTCGAGCCGCAGCGTACCGTCGGCCTCTGGCAGGCCGCCGAGGCTCATCGACCGAAGACCGAGCATCCGCGCCGCCTCGGCGCCCGACCGCAGTTCGGGTGCCCCCTGGATCAGCCGTCCCAGCCCCAGGTCACACAGATGGACGTAATGCGCCGTCGTCGTTCCGCTCAGCTCGCGGTGGCCGATCATCGCCGAGAGTTGCCACGCCCCGCGCACCGCATTGGGTTCGGCCCCCATCAGCGCCATCCTGATCTCTGCCTGGCGCGGCTCGTCGAGCCCGGTGACGGCTCGAATCGTATCCGTCCCCTTCGGCCCCAG
>NZ_JBHMQU010000117.1:0-4987 GCF_042435015.1 Paracoccus panacisoli
CCTCGGCAAGAAGCGCGGTCCCGAACAGAGGCGTCCGGCGCGGATCGGCCGCTGCCGCCACCCGCCCCGCCCGCCAGCTCCGCATCGCCGCAGCAATCTCATCAGGCAGGAACAGCCCCGCCGGCACCCGCCGCCGCGCCGCGGCCGACTTTCCCGAATGCCCCCGTGTCGCATGCACATGCACCGAGAGGTCCGCATCGAGGTCCGCCACCACCCGGCTCGTCACCTCGTCCACCCGAAGACCGCCCCAGGCCAGCAGGACGAACGCCGCGGCCGTCGCCTCGGCCAGCTCCGGAGCTACGCCACCCGCCGGGCGGCGCAGGCGGCCCCAGATTGCCCGATAGGCTGACCACGGCAGCACCGCCGTGCGGACCATCCGGCCGCCGTCCTCCGTCTCGACCAGGTCTGCCAGGTCAGCCTGCGGCCAGTCATGCATTCGTGCCGCATGGGCGGCGAAGTCCGCCAGCCGCCCCAGCGGGTGGCGCCTGTCGGCGTAGCCGAAGAGATCGACCACCTCCTGCAGCCGCTGACCAAGTGCCTCGGCCTCGCCCTCGCGCGGGTCGAAGCTGCCGAACACGTCAATCAGCCGCCGGCCCATTATCGCGTGATAGTCGGCAAGCGTTCGCGGCCGGTTGCCGCGGTCGAGCAGCGCCAGGTTCCAGCCGATCACCGCCTCGATCGCCGCGGGCAGGGGGGTCGGGGACCCCATCAGCCTTTGCAGCCCTGCCTTCAAAGCGCGGCTGCCGGACCGGGAGCCGGAGCGCGCGTGTGGCACGAGGAGCCTCTCGAGAGCCGCTGCAGGGGATTCCTCGGCCGGATCCGCAGGACCGGCCGCAGCGGCCCGCTGCGCGCGTCTGCGGAGCCTCTCCGACGCAGTCCAGTCATCGTTCCAACCGCGCATGGCCGGGGCAGGGGCTATCGGCCGGCTCGACGGACCAGAGCAGAGGGTCTGCCAGCCGGTCTTGCTCGCGGACAGCGCCGGGGTCTCGCCCGAGGCCGCCGCCGCCAGCACCGACGGCACGATCACCCCGGAGCCCGCCTCCAGCGCCGCCAGCGCCACCTGCCCGAGCCGCGCCGGGCTGAGCGATCCTGCCAGCCGCTCTGCCTCGAGTGCCGCGCCGATCAGCGCGAGTGGCGTCCGGCCAGCCTCGATCCCGACGCCGGTGCGCCGCGCCCGCCGCCAGCGATCCAACAGCGACAGCGTGACCACGTCAGGGAACCAGCGCAGCCGCTCGAGGCCCGGCTCGAGGTTGGTGAGGTCCTGCTGGTGGCGCGGCACCGCCAGGGTCAGGTCCAGCCACGCCAGCCCCGGAAACCGCGCCGCCAGTCCGAAGCGCAGGGGCCCCGTCGCCATCTCCTTGATCAGCGCCGCCCAGGCCGCCTCGCGCCACAGCCCCCCGCGCAGGACCGCCGAGGCCAGCGCCAGCCCCGGAAGCCGTCCGCGCGGCAGCTCGCCCGGCGCAGTCAGCACCGCATCCAGCCGCTGGCGCAGCGCGATCGCCACCCTGGCATCCTGCGCCCAGGTGGCATCGCGCAGGGGCTGCACCAGGGCGGGCAGCGCCACGATCCGCCCCCGGGTCTCGGGAGCGGGCAGGGCCTTGCCCGCGGACCGGGTCAGGTCCTCGGCAGCGGCGGGGGGCGGAGCAGGGGCGGTCACAGCAGCGGGCAGGGTTCGGGAGCGACGGCGCCGAGATCGGCCAGGCCACGTTCGAGGCTTTCCACCAGCGGCGCCAGATCGTCCGAAGCCGCGAAGCTGGTCGAGAGGTAGAACGTCTGCCGCCAGCCCCCGTGTCCCATCCACCGGTCGACCAGGTGGCCGGGCTGCCGTTCGGCCACGAACCGGCTTCGCCAGTAATGGCGGAACAGGTTGCGCGGCACCCGGTCAGGCAGGCTTTGCCACCACCGCCCGCAGGAGAGGGGCATCAGATCCGCACCGATCGACGGCAGGAACCACAAGGGCGGCGTCTGGCCAGCTAGCGCCGAGGTCGCGGCCTTGGCCACCTGCTGGTCATGCAGGCGTCCCCAGTCGCGCAGGTGCCCCAGCTGCACCCGGACTGCCTCCAGCGTTGCGATCGCCACCGGCGGCAGGGGCAGCCAGCGGGCATCGTCGAGGGTTCGGTTGCCCTTGTCGGCGATCCTTACCGACGGCGCCGGGCCCTCGGCCAGGACCTGCCCCAGCGGCGGCCACAGAGCCCCGTGCGGGCGTCGCCCCGTGGCCCCGAGCAGGACCGCCGCCGCAGCGCCCACAAAGGCCGCCTGCACGTCCTGCACCGTCTCCAGCAGGTCAGGTTCGAGCGCCGCCACTGCGGTCTCGAGCCGCCGGCGCTGCCCGGCGAAGAACGCCTGCAGATCGGCGGCGGACGGTACCCGCAACGACCCGGTGCGCGGCATCTCGCGTCGCGGCTGGAACGTACCGACCACACTGGCCCCGTGCATGCCGCCACCCCCGTCCTCCTCGTCCCCCTCATCGCCGGTGAGGCCAAGGGCCGGCCAGCAGGCCCGCCAGTCCGCGTCGAGCCGCGGCACCGGCAGCGCCGTGTACCAGCACTGCGGCGCGATCCGGATGTCGGTCCCGCGCAGCAGCGCCTCGACCGCCGGATCGAGGCCGACCGCCAGCGCTGCCAGCCCGAGGCTTGCCGCGAGATGGCTGCGCCGCAGAGCTCGCCCTTCGGGCAGGAACCCGGCCAGCAGGTGCTGTGCGTCGGCCTCGATCTCGGCGGGGTCGATCGGCTCCTCGTCCCATAGGTCGAGCAGTCGCTCGAGGGACGGCTGCAGCCATTCCGGCAGGACCAGGACGAACCCGTTCTGGGGCGGGGGTGGGGCATCCGTCACCGCCGGGCAGAAGCCGATGCCGAAGCGGACTGTCTCCGCGTGCCGGTTCCGCGCCCACCAGCTTTGCCCGGCCTGCCGGGGCATCTCCCGGGGCATGGCCAGCAGCGCCGACAGGCTCCGCCCGGTCATCAGGCTTACCGCCAGCAGCGTGGCCGCCTGCCACGGTCCGCCGTGCGAAGAGACCGTCCGCCGCAGTCCCTGCGCCACGACGGGCGCCTCTGCCGGTGTCAGGGTGCGGGTGCTGGTGACCGCCTGCGCCGAAAACTCCGCCAGTTCGCCCTGGACCGCGAGTACGACGGGTGCGGGCAGGATCTCCTTCCAGCCGGCCTCGCCACTGCGCCCGTGGTCGCCTCTGTCGAGGACCTCAAGCAGGTCCATCTGCTCGGGATCGCCGAGCTGAAGGCGGACCGGGATCGCCACGTCGCCGGCTTCCTCGGCGCTCTCGAGACCTTCGGCATCATAGTCGAAGTCCGGGCAGTCGTGCTCGAGGGCCAGCCCGTCTCGGCCGGGCAGCACCGCGAAGCCTCGGATCGCCGCAATGGCGCGCGCACTCCCCAGCACGGACGAGCGGGTGGTCGGGGCCCGCTGCTGCCGCGCCTGCCCGGCAAGGTGGTCCAGCGTCAGCCGCAGGACATAAGCGGTCTCGGCGATCACGCTACGGGTCTGGCGCAACCGATCGTGCCAGTCGCCGATGCTCTCCCTGGCCAGCGTCACGTCCTCGGCCGAGATCGTCGGGACGACCAGTCGCGCCCCGGCCCGTGCCCGTGCCCGGCACAGGTAGGACAGCAGCGCCGCCGCCTTGGGCGCTGTCGTATGGCCCGACTGGCCGCGGAGAACCGCGTCGAGGAGCCCGACCAGCACCCAGGCCCGCAACCGGTCGAGGTCAGCGCCGCGCGGCTCCCATGGCTCGGGTGCGTGGGCCAGAAGATTGGCGATCGGGAACGCTCCGAGCCTCCGATGGATGGCGGCCTGCAGATCTTCCGGCGCGGCGGGCTGCGGCATCGGCGAGAGGGCCGCCACCAGATCCGTCACTCCCGGAGGCAGAGGGGCCGAGAGCAGCCCCAGCAGGCGGCGCGCCTCGGCCGCGAACCCGGCCTGCACAGCCTTGCCGTCCGGCAGCAGGTCCAGGGCCGCTGCCGCGATCTTGGGATCGACGGCACTCATGCCCGCACCCCCCGGAAACGCCCGGCGCCCACTCCCAGCGTGCGCGCCAGCCCGCGCGCCGACACCGGGCCGACCAGTTCGTCCCGCAGGAGTTCGGGCATCCGGCCGAGCGCCCGGTGCAGGCCCTCGGCGCCGCCCCGCACCGCCAGGTGACCTGCCCACAAAGCGGCGATCTCCCCCCAGGCGGCACGGGCCACGGCGTCGTCGGTCATGGCGGGCAGGACCAGCACCGGGATATGGTCGGCATTGCGCAGTGCAAGCCGCGCCGCGAAATGCCCCACCATCGCCCAGGTCCGCCGCTCCCCCCGCACCACCAGCACCGGTGGCGCCAGGGCTGCCGAGAGCGGGGCCGCGAACGCGATGCGCTGGAACGCCATGAACGCTGCCAGTGCCGCCGGGTGCGGCTCGATCTCGTGGGCCGCGGCCAGGCGGGCGCGGCCGGACAGCGCGTGGATGGAAAGGGCCGTGCGCTGCGGCGCTGGCACGGACAGAGAAATCGACATCAATATGCTCCTTCGTGAGCGGAGCCGGCCCCCTTGGAAGAGGAAAGGAATGGTCGCTTCACACCCGGGGGCCAGCAGAACCGGGAGCAGGACGGTCGATGTGATGTGGGCAGGGCTGCAGGCGTCGTGACGCAATGCGAGACGAGGCAACCCACCGGCGGAAACGGCGTCCGCCAGGAGTGATCGGATGCGGACGCGCGGAGCGTCCGGCTTGTGCGACGCGGCCAAGGCAGGTGGTCGTGGCCACCGCGGCACGCGGGTCTGCACTGCAGGGCACCAGGGGCACGGTTGAAACCCGCGCTCTCGTCCGGGCCCTGCCTGACGTGCAGGGTTGAGGTCGAGCCGCACCGGCAGAGCCGGTACTCCGGAAGCCGCCCGCTCGTTGGCGGGGGTCCGGCCCAGGGCACTGACCCTGGCGCTCTAGAGTGGGGGAGTGGTCGGTCCTCACGCGCCAACCTAGCCCCGTAAAGCCTTCCCCTTATCCCATC
>NZ_JBHMQU010000118.1:0-2110 GCF_042435015.1 Paracoccus panacisoli
TCCACCGGAACTGGCGTCCCGGTTTCAGCGCCTACCACCTATCCTGCACATCACAATCCTGATGCCAGTGCGAAGCTATAGTAAAGGTGCATGGGGTCTTTCCGTCTAACCGCGGGAAGTCTGCATCTTCACAGACAATTCAATTTCGCTGAGTCCACGTTTGAGACAGCGGGGAGATCGTTACGCCATTCGTGCAGGTCGGAACTTACCCGACAAGGAATTTCGCTACCTTAGGACCGTTATAGTTACGGCCGCCGTTTACCGGGGCTTCAATTCGGAGCTTGCACCCCTCCTTTTAACCTTCCGGCACCGGGCAGGCGTCAGACTGTATACGTCGCCTTACGGCTTCGCACAGCCCTGTGTTTTAAGTAAACAGTCGCCACCCCCTGGTTTGTGCCCCCTGCCCACAGTTGCCTGCGAACAGGGCCTCCTTCTCGCGAACTTACGGAGGTATTTTGCCGAGTTCCTTAAACGTGGTTCTCTCAAGCGCCTTGGTATTCTCTACCAGTCCACCTGTGTCGGTTTCGGGTACGGTCTCATGGAGGGCTATTTCCAGGGACCCCGCAGCTGCCCGATCAATCCGTTAAGATCGAACAACCCTGAGGATCCGTCACCATCTCCTGGCCCAGGAATATTAACCTGGTTCCCATCGACTACGCCTTTCGGCCTCGCCTTAGGGGCCGGCTTACCCTGCTCAGATTAGCTTTAAGCAGGAACCCTTGGACTTTCGGCGACAGGGTCTCTCACCCTGTTTGTCGCTACTCATGTCAACATTCTCGCTTCTGATCACTCCACCGGATGCCTCACGGCCCGGCTTCACAGTCAGAACGTTGCCTCCGCTATCCCGGAGGATAGAAGAGGCGGCGTTCATTCACAGAACGCTCCGCTACCACGCACTCAAAGAGTGCATCCAAAGCTTCGGCTCGTGGCTTGAGCCCCGTTACATCTTCGCCGCAAGACCTCTTATTTAGACCAGTGAGCTGTTACGCTATCTTTAAAGGATGGCTGCTTCTAAGCCAACCTCCTGGTTGTTTTGGAAGTCTCACATGCTTTCCCACTTAGCCACGAATTGGGGGCCTTAGCTGTTGGTCAGGGTTGTTTCCCTCTCCACGACGGACGTTAGCACCCGCCGTGTGTCTCCCGGATAGTACTCCTGGGTATTCGGAGTTTGCTTAGACTCAGTAAGGCTGTGGGCCCCCATCATCCATGCAGTGCTCTACCCCCCAGGGTATTCGTCCGAGGCGCTACCTAAATAGCTTTCGCGGAGAACCAGCTATCTCCAGATTTGATTGGCCTTTCACCCCTAGCCACACGTCATCCGGACCCTTTTCAACGGGTGTCGGTTCGGACCTCCAGTTGGTGTTACCCAACCTTCATCCTGCACATGGCTAGATCATCTGGTTTCGGGTCTGATCCATCTAACTCATTCGCCCTTTTAAGACTCGCTTTCGCTGCGCCTACACCTAACGGCTTAAGCTTGCTAGATAGACCAAGTCGTTGACCCATTATACAAAAGGTACGCCGTCACTTCTCAAGGAAGCTCCGACTGCTTGTAGGCGTCCGGTTTCAGAAACTGTTTCACTCCCCTCGTCGGGGTGCTTTTCACCTTTCCCTCACGGTACTGGTTCGCTATCGGTCAGCAAGGAGTACTTAGCCTTCGAGGGTGGTCCCCCGATCTTCAGACAGGATTTCACGTGTCCCGCCCTACTTAATGCGTCCGATCAAACTTCCCGTACGGGGCTGTCACCCGCTATGGCTGATCTTTCCAGATCATTCCGGTCATTCTCACGGCTCGGCTGGTCCCCGTTCGCTCGCCACTACTGGGGGAGTATCTGTTGATTTCCTTTCCTCCGGGTACTTAGATGTTTCAGTTCCCCGGGTTCGCTCTTGTAACCCTATGTATTCAAGTCACAAGTCCCTGGTTAACACCGTTATTGATACCCGAAGGTGACAATAACAGTGTTTCAGGTGGGTTTCCCCATTCGGAGATCTTTGGATCAAAGCCTATTCCCGGCTCCCCAAAGCTTATCGCAGGGTATCACGTCCTTCATCGCCTCTTGCTGCCAAGGCATCCACCAAACGCCCTTATCGCGCTTGATTTGACCCGGAA
>NZ_JBHMQU010000119.1:0-1479 GCF_042435015.1 Paracoccus panacisoli
TCGGCATCGCCGGACTGTTCCTGCACTCGTCTTGGGCAATCATCCGCGATGCGCGGGCCGATCTGAAGGCAGCGGCATGAACAGCCGCGTTCTGGGCGGGCTCTGCGCGATCGCGGCGTTCGGCCTCGATCAGGGTACCAAGGCGCTTGCGCTGAACACACCGGCGCTTGAGCGCGGCGTCGAGGTTCTACCCTTTCTCAATCTCGTGCGGGTTCTGAACGATGGAGTCAGCTTCGGTATGCTGGGCGGGATCGTGCCTTGGTGGGGTCTCATCGCGCTTGCTGGCGTGATCGTGGCATGGCTGCTGATCTGGTTGTGGCGCGCGCCGGACAGGCTGACGGCTGCCGCTCTCGGTCTGATCATCGGCGGCGCGCTCGGCAATGTCCTCGACCGGCTGCGTTATCAGGCCGTCCCGGATTTTCTGGATTTCCATTACGGAACATACCACTGGCCGTCCTTCAATCTTGCGGATGTGGCGCTTTTCTGCGGTGCGGCCCTGCTGTTCTGGGACAGCTTCCGCTCGGCGCAGAACAAGCCCGAACGTAACCACCGAGAAGAAAACGTTACGGGGAAATAATCGATGTCCAGCATTCCATCCGCAAAGGGCATCGACAGCACGCTTGCCCTGCTGCGCAACCCATATGAGTTCATTCCGGACACATGCCGCGATCTTGAGGGCGACCTGTTCGAGACCCGCATCCTCTTTCAAAAGACGATCTGCATGACTGGTGCCGCAGCTGCGGAGGTCTTCTATTCCGAGGATGGGCTCGTGCGCGCAGGCTCGATGCCGAAGCGTATCCAGAGAACCCTGCTCGGCGAAAAGGGCATCCAGGGGCTCGATGGCGAGGCCCACCGTCATCGGAAGCGGATGTTTATGTCACTCATGGCGTCGGAGCGGATCGAAGCTCTCGAAAACACGACGCGGGACCTGTTGGACCGCTACGCACGGGACTGGCAAGCGGCGGAGAAGGTCGTTCTCTACGACGAAGTGCGCGAAATCCTCACCAGAGCTGCCTGCGCCTGGTCGGGCGTGCCGCTTCCCGAAGCGGAGGTCGAGACGCGGACGGCGCAGATGACGGCGCTCTTCCAAGACGCCGGGGCGGTCGGCTGGAAGCACTGGGGTGCGCGTCTGGCGCGCTGCGATCCTCCAGCGGCAATGCTTCGGCCACGCCCTCGATCATCTCGGCCGCGGGCATCAGGCCATGGGAGGTTTGCGCGGCCCGAGAGAGGAGTTCGGGCGACGGGTCAACACCGATGATCTGACGCACGGCCTCGGGGTAGAGCGCAAGGTTCAGGCCCGAGCCGATCCCGATCTCCAGCACACGTCCATGCAGCCCGGAGGCGGCGCGGCGCCGGTAGGGAAGAAGTTGATCCTGGCCCATCGCCAGATGCGTCAGCCGAGGGAGGATATGTTTCGTAAGCCTCCGGCGGGAGCCGTCTGACGAGATTTCGACGGCGATGATAAGTCCGACCTTATGG
>NZ_JBHMQU010000120.1:0-689 GCF_042435015.1 Paracoccus panacisoli
CGTCAGGTGGCGGCGACGGCCCGGCGGCATGGTGTGTCACGTTCTCTGCTGACGATATGGCGGCGGCAGTATCGAGACGGCGCGCTTGGGACCGACGCGCTGCCTGCGTTCATCCCGCTGACGCTACCGCCAGGGCCGCCGGCGGCAATGCCCGTAGCAGCACCAGTGGCAGGGCATGACACAGCTGACGTGCAGCTCGAGATCGTGCTGAGGAACGGGCGGCGGCTCCTGATCCCCTCCGCGGTGGACCCGGAAGTTCTGGTCCGGCTCCTCCCGGTTCTGGACGATCGATGATCGCCTTCCCGGCGGGGGTGCGCGTCTGGATCGCGGGCGGGGTCACCGACATGCGGCGCGGCATGAACACGCTGGCGCTGGCGGTGCAACAGGGGCTCGGGCGCGATCCGCATGCGGGCGAGATCTTCTGCTTTCGCGGGCGCAGGGGCGACCTGGTCAAGCTGATCTGGCATGACGGGGTCGGCATGTCGCTCTACACCAAGCGTCTCGAGGCCGGGAAGTTCATCTGGCCGACCAGCGGGGCCGGTGAGGCGGTGCAGATCTCTGCGGCCCAGCTCGGGTATCTTCTGGAAGGGATCGACTGGCGCAATCCGCGCTGGACACAACGCCCTGCAAAGGCCGGATAAATCGACCCCATCAGCCTTATTTCATGGGCTTTCCGATGCCGGCATGAT
>NZ_JBHMQU010000121.1:0-1114 GCF_042435015.1 Paracoccus panacisoli
GATCTTGTAATCAGGGATACGGGCCAGGGTGGCGGCGAGCCAAGCGTGGGGATCGACGCCGTTCAGCTTGGCCGTTTCGATCAGGGTGTAAGCGATGGCGGCGGCCTTGCCGCCGGCTTCGGAGCCGACGAAGAGATAATTCTTCCGCCCGAGGGCAATGGCGCGCATGCCGCGTTCAGCGGTGTTGTTGTCCAGCTCGAGAATGCCGTTGGCGAGATAGGGACGCATGCGCTCCATCCGCGTCAGGGCATAGCGGATCGCGGCGGCCAGCGGCGATTTGCCAGATATGCGGGTCAGCTGCATGGCGAGCCAGACCTCGAGATCGTCGAAGACCGGGGCGGCGCGGGCCAGCCGAAGCTCGACACGCTTGTCCGGCGGCAAACCTCGGGCCTCCTTCTCGACGGCGTAGAGCCGGGCGATCCGGCGGATGGCCTCTTCGGCGATCGGGGAGGCCTGGGCGCGATGGATGTCGACGAACTTGCGCCGGACATGGGCCATGCAGGCGACTTCGTGGATTGCGCCGGACCCATAGAGAACCTCGAACCCGGCATAACCATCGGCATGCATCCAGCCGTGGAAGCGGGCGAGGTGGTCCTTCGGGTGCTGACCCTTGCGGTCGCCGGAGAAGCGATACCAGGCGGCCGGGGGCGCCGCGCCGGCCCAGGGCCGCTCGTCACGGGCATAGGTCCAGAGCCGGGCGGTCCGGGTCTTGCCAGTGCCCGGCGCCAGCATCTGCACCGGCGTGTCGTCGGCGAAGATCGCCTCGGCCGAGAGGACATGGCGGCCGATCGCATCGGCCAGCGGCTCCAGCAGGGCGGTGGACTTGCCGACCCAGTCGGCCAGGGTAGAGCGGTCGAGGTCGAGGCCGTCACGCTCGAAGATCCGGCTCTGGCGGTAGAGCGGCAGATGATCGGCATATTTGTTCACCAGCACATGGGCGAGGAGACCCGGACCCGGCCGACCGCGCTCGATGGGGCGGGACGGCAGCGGGGCCTGGACGAAGCGCTCGCAGCACGAACAGGTCAGCCGCGGCCGCACGATCCGGTTCACGATGAAGCGGCCCGGGACGTATTCCAGCTCCTCGGTGATATCCTCGCCGATCCGGCGCAGGCGC
>NZ_JBHMQU010000122.1:0-9534 GCF_042435015.1 Paracoccus panacisoli
CCGCGCCAAAAATAATTGAAAGGCTTCATTTTATTACTGCGAACTCGATTCATAGCCATACCCATGATGCTGAAAGTCTAAAGAAAATGGTGAAGGCTATCGGAAGCCGAAAGTGTCCGACAAGACCAGGGCGGCGCATCTTTGCAGGCCGGGATGACGCTTTGCGCCGAAGGTTGCTGAATGAAAATGATATTCTCCGCATTGCAGAAAGAAATGGCTTCGAAACGGTATATCCCGAGCGTCTGACACTTGACGAGCAGATTGATGTATTTTCTCACTCCTCCATGATCGCAGGGGTGAGCGGGGCTGCGTTGACAAATATAGTTTGGGCTTGTCCAAAAACTCCAGTGCTATCAATGCTACCGAATGTCGGACATGAGTTCTTCTTCTGGGATATTGCAAACATTTTTGATCTGAGCTTCTCGTTCATCTTTGGAGAGGCCAAGAACCCCGAACTTGCCGGGCATAGCGACTTCGAGGTTGACCCTGATCTATTCGAGGCTTGGATCAGTCGTTTTGCATCGCCGTAATCTTGTGGTCGTATTTGATTGTTGACGAATGCAATTCGTCGAGACTGGTTGTTAGTATACGCAGGTGCTTTTGGAACTAAAACGTCTCCACCTTCGCTATATTTCCATCCACACCGAATGCCGTTTCACCGGCATTCCGCTTCGGCAGGGCGATGATCTCCTCGGCTATGTCGAGGAATGCGTCTTCACCCGGGATTGGCTGCGGCTGCGCGGCTGGGCCTTGCCGCAGCGGCTGAGCCTCGAGATCGGCGGGACGCGCCATGCGCTGCCCCGGCGCATCCAGCGCGGCGATGTCGCGGTGGCGATGGGCGCGAGGATGCTTGCGACCGGCAACCAGCACGGGCGGGTGGGCTTCGAACTCACGCTGCCGCGCGTGCCCGGCCCCGCGCGGCTGCTGGCCGAGGACATGCCCGGCGCCGGCCCCTGGCCCCTGCCGGTGCCGGACCCGCACATGATCCGGGCCGAGCGGCGTCGCGCGCAGCGGCGGTTCCTGCGCGACGTCCTTCGGGCGGCCCCTGTTGGCCTGCGCTACCTGCGGGGCGGGCGACGGCGAGCGGATCGCGCGCGGCTGCGGACGCTCATGGGCCTTGAGGACGAGCCCGCCACGCGCCTGGCACTGAACCCGCGCTTCCTGGCGCCCGCCCCCGTGCCGGCGGATGACGTTCCGGCCACGACCATCATCATGCCGGTCTACAACGCCTTCGGGCTGCTGACCGAGGCGCTGGACCGGGTGGACCGCCACACCGATGTGCCCTGGCACCTGGTGCTGGTCGAGGATGCCTCGCCCGACGAGAGGGTCAGGCCCTGGCTGCGGGACTGGGCAGCCGCGCGGTCTGACCGCGTGACGCTGCTGCTGAACGACCGAAACCTCGGATTCGTCGGCAGCGTCAACCGCGGGCTGGACCTCGCCGCCCGGCGCGGGGGGCCGGTGGTCCTGCTCAACAGCGACGCGCTGGTGCCCCAGGCCTGGGCCTCGCGCCTGCTGCGGCAGATGCTGGCGGACCCCCGGGTCGCCAGCGTGACGCCGATGTCGAACGACGCCACCATCCTGACGGTGCCCTGGATCGCGGGGCGGGTCGTGCTGGAGCCGGGCGCGGCCGACCGGATCGACGCGACGGCCCGTCTGCTGTCGCCGCAGGCGCAGGCGCAGATCCCGACCGGCGTCGGCTTCTGCATGGCGATGAGCCGGGCGGCGCTGGACCGGGTGCCTGCGCTCGATACCGCCTTCGGCCGCGGCTATGGCGAAGAGGTGGACTGGTGCCGCAAGACGGCCGCGGCGGGCATGGTCCATGTCGGGCTCGGCAACCTCTTCGTCGAGCATCGCGGCGGTGAATCCTTCGGCAGCGCCGCGAAGATCGAGGCGCTGGAAAGGTCAGCCCGGATCATCAGCACCCGCTATCCCGAGTTCGACGACGAGGTGCGCCGCTTCATCGCCGCCGACCCGCTGGTGACGGCGCGGCTGGTCCTGGCGCTGACCTGGGCGGCCGGGATGGACCCCGATCCGATCCATGTCTACCTGGGCCATTCGCTGGGCGGCGGGGCCGAGCACTGGCTTGCCGCCCGCATCGCCGAGCGCGCCCGCGAAGGCCGGCCCACGGTCGTCATCCGCGTGGGCGGCGCGCGGCGCTTCGGGATCGAGCTGCACAGCGACAGCGGCGTGCTGACGGGCGAGGCCGACGGGCTCTGGCTTCTGCGCAGCCTGGTGCAGACGATGCCCCGCCGGCGCATCGTCTATTCCTGCGGCGTCGGCGACGACCGCCCCTGGGAATTGCCGCGCCTGCTGTGCGACCTGTCCGAGGGCGAGGGCGCCGCGCTCGAGATCCTGTTCCACGATTATTTCCCGATCAGCCCCTCGCTGAACCTTCTGAACGCCGATGGCAGCTATGCCGGCGTGCCACCGGCGGATTCGCAGGACAGCGCGCATCAGATGGTCAGCGGCGACATCCGCATCTCCCTGCATTCCTGGCGAGAGCGGTGGGGCGCGGCCATCCGGCGGGCAGAGCGGCTGACGGTCTTTTCGAAAAGCAGCCTCGGGATCGTCACGGCCGCCTGGCCCGAGGCCGCCGGCAGGATCGTCTGCCGGCCCCATCGGGCGCTGATCGACATGCCGCGCCTGGCGGGGCCGAAGGACGAGGGACCGGGGGTCATCGGGGTTCTCGGGGCGATCGGCGCGGTCAAGGGCGCGCAGGTGGTGTCGGACCTGGCCTTTCACCTCGACTGCCAGCCGGGTGCCCCCCGGCTGGTCATCGTGGGCGAGTTTGACCACAGCTTTCCCCTGCCGCCTTCCGTGACGATTACAGGTCGTTATGATCCTACCATCCTCCCGAAGATGCTGTCCTCGCACGGGGTCACGGCCTGGCTGATGCCCTCGGTCTGGCCCGAGACCTTTTCCTTCACCACGCGCGAGATGCTGGCCACCGGCCTGCCCGTGATGGCCTTCGACCTCGGCGCGCAGGGCGAGGCGGTGCGCGAGGCGCCGAACGGCCATATCGTCGCCCCCGATCCGGCGGCGATCCTCGACTGCTTCCGCCGCCTGCAGGGCCAGAACCGGGAATGAGACAAAGATGACTCCGATCAGCGATGCACTGTCCGCACAGGGCCCCCACGAAAGCCGCGTGCGGGCGATTTTCCCCGGCGCCTTCGCCTTTGCCGGCGAGCGGCCGGTGTTTTCCAAGCCGCTCTGCATCCTGGCCTTCACCAACCGCTCGGGCTCGAACCTGCTGGCGGACTACCTGCGCCAGACCGGCCGCTTCCGCGGCTTCGGCGAGGGGCTGAACTGGGACGAGGTCCGCCGCAGCCTGGAACGCCAGCCGGTGGCCAGCTTTCCCGACTATGTCGTGCGGCTGGCCGGGCCGCCGAACGAGCCGGGCATCTGGGGGATCAAGGCGTCCTGGGACCAGATCGTCATGCTGCAGCGCGCCAACATCCCGGCGATGTTCTCGGGCGTGCGGATCGTCCATTCGGTGCGCCGCGACCTGCTGGGGCAGGCGATCTCGCACTGGATCGCGCATCAGACGAACCGCTGGACCAGCGCCCACAAGGAACAGGGCATCGTTCCGGAATTCGCGCTGGACCGGATCGAGCCGATCCTGATGGATATCGTGCGCTCGAACAGCCACATCGACCTGGTCGCCCGCACCCTCGGCATCCCGCGCCATGTCGTGGTCTACGAGCGCCTGCAGGACGACCCCGCCGGCGAGATCGCGCGGCTGGCGGGGGCCATGTCGGTGGATCTGGCCGGCTGGCAGCCGGGCACCCCCCGCATCGCCCGCCAGCGCGACGAGACCAACGACCGCTTCCGCGATGCCTGCCTGAAGGCCTGGAACGCCGCGATCACGGGGTAAGCGTCGCAGCAGCCCGGCTTCACAGCGTCCCTTCCCCGAACGGTCCCGCTTGGCCAAGACGATGGCGCTCAATCTCGGCGACTTGAAGCCGGGAAGGCTGCGCATTTCGCGTCAGCGTGACAACCAACGATAGTTTTAAAAGGGCTCCGCTCGCCTTTGGCCCTGTTGCGGTTTGCATACCGTCGCTTGGGCGCACTGCGCTCTGCAGACGGCGTTTAGGTTTCTCGGCCGTGTCCGGGGAACAGGTCGCTACTGCAGACCTCCCGCGCCGCTGCACGGGTGGTCGCGTGCAGCGGCTGAGCTGCTGCAAAGCAGCTTCGTGGCGCTTGTCAGTGTACGCCACGGGCGGGGCCGCCGCGCCTAGCGCCTCGGCACGAGGGCCAGGCCGCCGACACCCGAGGCGAAGATCACGGCAAGGCCCAGCAGGGTCAGCGGTTCCGGCCAGTCGCCGAAGACGAAGAACCCGATCACGGTGGCGGCGATCAACTGGAAATAGATGAGGGGCGCCGAGACTGTCGCCGGCGTCGTCCGGTTCACGACCACCAGCAGATAGTTGCCGAAGGCAGAGGCAAGCGAACTGACGATCACAAGCACCCAGACCCGCAGGTCGGGGCTTGCCGGAATGCTGGCAAGGCCCGCAGGCAGCAGCAGCACCGCCCCGATCAGCAGTTGCGAGCCGAGCAGGAAGGGCGGCGGATAGAAGGCGGTCAGCCAGCGCGTCGCGGCAAGATACGAGCCGTATAGCGTGCCGGCCAGCACCGCGAAAAGCATGCCGGTCCCCATCTCGCCGCCGGGCCGGACGACCAGCAGCACGCCGGCAAATCCCAGCGCCAGCATCACCGTGCGCGCCCAGGACACGCGCTCGCCCAGCAGCAGGGCCGACAGCACATAGGCCACGATCGGGCCGATGAAGAAGGCGCCAAAGACATTCGCGATGGGCTCGGTCCGAAGCGCGGTCAGGATCGAGGCGATGGCGCCGACGATCAGGGCCGCCCGCAGGATCAGCCGCCAGTCCAGCAGGCGCCCCAGGCCGGCCGGCCCCAGGCCCAGCATCCAGAACAGCAGCAGGGCCGCCAGCGCGAAGCGCGACCAGGCCACGAACAGCGGCTGCACCCCCGCCCCCGTCAGCAGCTTGCCGGCCGTGTCGCCGCAGACGATCGCCGTGGTGGCAAGGGCGACAAGGCCAAGAACCGTCAGGGGCGCAGGGCTCTGCATCAGCATTTCCTTCAGTCCGCATCGGCGCGCTATCCGGCAGCGCGCAAGGCCGGATCTGAACCCCCCGCGTCCCCGGCTGATGCAAGCCTGCCAAGTCCCGCAGACGCAGGGCGGGGCGGCAGGCCCACGGGCAGCGACCTAAGTTTGCAGGCAGGTTCAGAACATTGCCCAGCCAGATACCGGGAAGAAAGGAAATGATGAAGCCTGCGCATCGGGACACGGCCATGAAGACGTGACATGCCGGGCCGCGCCCCGCCCGGTCCGGTCCGCCGGTCGCGGCCGGATGGCAGCGGCGACGGTATCCGGGAAGACAGCAGGCGTTGATGTAGAGGGGCAGGACAGGCCGGAGCCGCCGACAAGGGGGCAACGGGCCGGTCATAGGTGCCCTTGGGGGGCGAGCCCTCGGCCAGCCCGGTGTTGGCCTCCTACGCGATCGATCCGTCCCGCCCTCACGCAAAGCTGCAGCACCTGCCACAGTTCAGCAGTTAGCCGGGGCGGACGACCGCCTTGGCCTCGCATCCACCGGGGCGGTATCCATGCGGAAGCGCTCGGTGTCCTGCCGCGGGGTCCGCCTTGAGGTCAGTCGGGGATCGCTGGGTCATGTTCGTGAGCTCCAGTCGGATCGGCGATGACGGGGCAGCCCGGACGCGGGATGGTCCGGGATGCGCATGACGGGCGGGACCGGCCTCAGCCGCCGATCATGAGGATATGCAGAAATCCGGGGCCGTGCGCCCCCCGGACATAGCTGCCCTCGATGTCGGTGGTGCCGCTGGGGCCGGTGATGAGGATGGCGTTGCGGGGCTGGGGCTGTCCCGCCATGCGCGCCGCATAGTCTTCGAGATGCGGCAGCAGGCTGCGTTCCTCGAGCACGACGATGTGGTGCAGCGGCAGGAAGGACAGCAGGATCGGCGCATCCACCCCGGAGTGGATGACCAGCGACCCGGTCTCGGCGATGCCCCAGAGGGCAAGCCCCAAGGCGGCCCTCTGGTCAGGCGCGACGGTGTCATGGGTGTCTATGCCCGTCCAGTCCAGAGCGGCAAGCGCCGGGGCCGGCTGCAGCGCCAGCGCCGGCGGCAGGCCATGTGTGTCCAGATAGCGTTTGACCGCCAAGGGGATCGCCGCCCTGTCGGGCAGATGGTCGAAACTCGTCCCGAGGGCCGAGGCTTTCCGCACAAACTCCGCCGCCAGCACCGCTTCGACAGGCCGGGGGCGGACGCTTTCGGGCGCATCCAGCAGGGCAGCGGCCTCGGCGGCGATGGCCTCGGCGGGTGGAAGGGGCGCCGGGCGGGCGGCGCGGATGGCGGCAAGGATGCGGTCGCGCGCGCTCATTTCCGCGCCTCCCGCCCCATCTGCCCGGCCCGCCCGGCCTGTCCGGCGCGATACTGTTCCATGAAGGTCCTCCCCGACGGGCGCGGCAGGTCGCGGTAGGCGGTCCAGCCGCCGGCCAGCGGCAGGCTGCCGATCCAGCCGCGCCGCCCGAACAGCCGCAGCGCCCGCACGCCGATGCGGCTGCCCAAGCGGTAAAGCCACGGCCGCCGCGCCGCCATGGCCCAGAGGCCAAGGGCCGCGCGGACGGACCGGGGCTCCAGCCGCTCGCGCCAACTGTGCGTGCGCCAGGCCCGCAGCAGCGTGGGCAGGGGGATCTCGACCGGGCAGACCTCGGCGCAGCGGCCGTTCATGGTGCAGGCATGGGGCAGGTCGCGGGATTGCGCGAGCCCGTCCAGAACCGGCGTCAGCACCGCGCCCATGGGACCGGGATAGGTCCCGCCATAGGCGTGCCCGCCAATCTGGCGATAGACCACGCAATGGTTCATGCAGGCCCCGCAGCGGATGCAGCGCAGCATGGGGCGGAACTCGTCGGCCAGCATCCGCGTGCGGCCGTTGTCCACCAGGACGATGTGCATCTCCTCGGGGCCGTCGGCGTCGCCGGGGCGTTTCGGGCCGCAGTGGAAGGTGGTGTACTGCGTCATCTCGCCGCCCGTGGCCGACCGCACCAGCAGCCGCAGCAGCGCGAAGGCGTGGGCGGTGGATGGCACCAGCTTCTCGATCCCCGCCGTCACGATGTGGATGCGGGGCGGCGTGGTGGTCAGCTCGGCGTTGCCCTCGTTGGTGACGGTGCAGGTGGCGCCGGTGTCGGCGACCAGGAAGTTCGCTCCCGAGATGCCGATGTCAGCGCCCAGGAACTTGGCCCGCAGCTCGCGCCGGGCGCTTTGCACCATGGTTGCCGGATCATCGGCGGCGGGCGGGGGATGATGGGCTTCCTTGAACAGGATGGCCACCTGCTCGCGGGTGCGGTGCATGGCGGGCCAGACGATATGCGACGGCCGTTCGCCCGCAAGCTGGATGATGTGCTCGGCCAGGTCCGTCTCGACCCGCTCGATCCCGGCGTCGGCCAGCGCATGCGGCAGGCCGATCTCTTCGCCCAGCATGGATTTCGCGCGGGTGACAAGCTTCGCGTCGGCCTCAAGGCAGATGCGGGTGATGATGGCGCGGGCCTCGGCGTCATCACTGGCCCAGTGGACGGTCGCGCCCGCGGCGGTGGCGTTCCGTTCGAACATCTCGAGATAGTGGTCGAGATGGGCGATGACATGGTCCTTGATGGCGCGGCCCCGTGCACGGGCCGCCTGAAACTCGGGAAAGGCGGCGACCGCGACGGCGCGCTTGCGCTCGGCGTTGCCGGTGGTCCGGTCGATGGCGATCTTCAGGACCGCGTTCTTCAGTTCGGCATCGGCGCGTTCCTTGAAGCCTTGCTGCGGCACGTTCATGCTCAGCCCTCCTCGCCGATGGCGGGGCCGCCCGCGCGGCCGGCCAGAACCTCGATGGTGTGGAAGCAGCGGGTCTTCGCGCCGCGCCGGTGCAGCTTGCCCGCCATGTTCATCAGGCAGCCGAGGTCGCCCGACAGCAGCAGGTCGGCGCCGGTGCGCTCGACCGCCTCGGCCTTTTCGGTGACGATGGCGTTCGAGATCGAGGAATATTTCACGCAGAAGGTGCCGCCGAAGCCGCAGCAGACGTCGTTGCCCTCAAGCCCCCGCATCTCAAGCCCCTCGACCGAGGCGAGAAGCGTGCGCGGCTGCGCGGCGATGCCGAGTTCGCGCAGGCCCGCGCAGCTGTCGTGATAGGTCGCCGTCGCGTCAAGACGGCGGCCCTGGGGGCGGTAGCCCATGACATCTACCAGGAAGCTGGTGATCTCGTGGGTCCGGGCGGCAAAGTCGCGGGCGCGGGCGGCCCATTCCGGGTCGCCCGCCATCAGTTCGGGATAGGCGTGCACCATCGTCCCGGCGCAGGACCCCGAGGGCAGCACGACATAGTCATGGCCCTCGAAGGCGGCGATGGTCCGGCGCGCAAGGTCCGCCGCGTCCTTGTCATCGCCGCTGTTCAACGCCGGCTGGCCGCAGCAGGTCTGGGCCTGCGGCACCTCGACCCGGCAGCCCGCTTCCTCCAGCAGCTGGATGGCCGCAAAGCCGATCCCGGGCCGGATGGCATCGACAAGGCAGGTCACGAACAGGCCGACGCGGGGACTGGGCTTTGCGGACATTTCACCTACCTCAGCTTCGGACGGCGACGGGGTTGGACGCGCGCCCCCGGTTCCGCGACATGAACAGCAGCACGGCAGAACCCCAGATCACGGCGGCGATCCACCACATGTTGAATCCCCCGGCCAGCAGCGCAAGCCCGATGAACCCGCCCTGGACGATGTAGTAGGTCATCGGGATCAGCGTCATGCGGATGATCTCGCCTTCGCGGTTGACGAGGCCCACCGTGGCCGAGGCGGCCACGACGTTATGCACGCAGATCATGTTGCCCGCGGCCCCCCCGATGGCCTGCAGCGCCACCACGGTGCCCGCGCCCGCCGCGCCCAGGCCGATCTGCTCGGCGGTCGAGAACTGGAACAGCGAGAACATCATGTTGCTGATCGTGTTCGACCCGGCGACGAAGGCGCCCATGGCCCCGATCAGCGGCGCGAACATGGGCCATGCCTGACCCACCGCCGCCGACACGCCCTCGGCCAGGACGATCGGCATGCTGGCCAGGCTGTCCGAGGCCGAGTTGATGAACACCTGCACCATCGGCACCGCCAGCAGCAGCGCGGGCGCGGCGGCGATCATGGTCGAACCCGAGGACCGCAGCGCCCGGCCATAGTCCCGCCCGCTCATCCCGTGCAGGAAGAAGGCGAAGATCGACGCAAGGATCAGCACCGTGCCGGGCAGATACAGAACCTGCACCCGCGCGTTGATGCCCGAGCTGAACAGGTTGTCCAGCGCCAGCGTCACTTCGGGCGAAGTAAGCCATGCCTTGACCGGTCCGACCGCGCGGGTCAGAACCAAGAGCGCCACGACCAGCAGATAGGGCGCCCATGCCTTCAGCAGCGGCATCACCGGACGGCTGGCGTGGTGATCCTCAAGGTCGTCCAGCTTGCCGACCCAGGCGTCGTCCCATTGGGTGCG
>NZ_JBHMQU010000123.1:0-713 GCF_042435015.1 Paracoccus panacisoli
GACACGATGCTCGACAATGTCGTCCTGAAGGATCTTCTGGGAAAGAACTGACGACGCTGACCAAGCGGCGAGAGGCAGCGCTCAGGGCAATGCGGGATCACGATATCTCGCAGCGTCGGGCCTGCCAGCTTGTCGGTGTCGATCCCAAAACGGTCCGGCGCACACGCCCGCCGGACTGTCCAGAGATCCGCGAGGAGATGAAGGAGATCGCCGGGAAGCGGCGCCGGTTCGGTTATCGCCGGATCGGCATTCTGCTCGAGCGCAACGGAATGATCATGAACCACAAGAAGCTCTATCGGCTCTACCGAGAGGAGGGACTGTCGGTCAAGCGACGGCGCGGGCGCAAGCGGGCCCGTGGGTCACGCACGCCGATGCCGGAGGCGGCGCATCCCAACGCCCGCTGGTCGCTCGACTTTCTGGCCGACAGCTTTGGCGCCTCGCGCAAGTTCCGCATTCTGGCGGTGATCGACGATTGCTGCCGGGAGAACCTGTGCCTGACAGCCGACACCAGCATCTCGGGCGCCCGTGTCGCCCGCGAGCTGGATGCGCTGATGCGGATCTACGGAAAGCCTGCTTGCATCGTCAGCGATAACGGCACCGAGTTCACCAGCCGCGCCATCCTGAAGTGGGCCGACAAGAACGGGGTGCCCTGGCACTACATCGCCCCAGGCAAGCCCATGCAGAACGGCAATTGCGAAGCCTTCAACGGTCGG
>NZ_JBHMQU010000124.1:0-761 GCF_042435015.1 Paracoccus panacisoli
CCCAACTCGGTGTAACTGTCACCCGAACGCAAAGTCCAGCAGCGCCCACCAGCCTTTTCGCGGTATTCCAGGATCTCGACTTCATAGCCTGCCGCGCGCAATTCCAACGCTGCGGTCATGCCGGCAAGGCCCGCCCCCAGGATCAGGACCTTGGCTCCCTTGGGATCTCCGTCAAGCTTGATCGGCCCTTTGTAGGGCGACTCGGCCGCATGGCCCAAGGATGTCATCGCCGCATACATAGCGCTGCTGCCTGCGGCCGCGCCAATCATCGTGAGGAGGGCTCGACGGGTTGGATGGTTGATCATGCCTGACTCCAAATTGAGGAACTGCACTCTTGCAGAGCAGACACGACGGCGACGGTCATGGACCCGCCCTCACGTCCGAAGGAATTGAAGTACACTAGCGTTGTTAACCTCTGAGAGATGGAATTCGTTCCGGCGGCGCTGTTGCACGAAGCGTCTGAAGGCCAGAGGTCCCCTTTCCCTGCCTGATGTCAGCGGACGGGCTGTGTCACGGGGATACCGAGCGCCGTGAAACGATTGAGGATCGTGCAACGGACAGCGCCGAGCGCGTCGGCCACCCCTTGTCATAGCACGGGAAAGGCTGTCTCAGATAGCCGGTACGATGATCGTCTCAGTCATGGGGGGCTTTGCGGACGAAATGACCGGCACCCTGATCGGCTACGCCCGCTGCTCGACCGACAAGCAGGACCTCGCCGCGCAGCGCGCCGCGCTCGAGACCTTGGGGGTCACCGCCGATCG
>NZ_JBHMQU010000125.1:0-970 GCF_042435015.1 Paracoccus panacisoli
TTGCGGGGATAGGATTTGAACCTATGACCTTCAGGTTATGAGCCTGACGAGCTACCGGGCTGCTCTACCCCGCGACCGTGCCGCTTGTGCGGCGGGGGTTTCCCCATGGGATCCGTTGCGATGAGGCTGGATCGGTTGGGGTGGTTATCGTTCTGAGAGATTGTTCTGCGTTTCTTTCCAGGTCTGGCGGTGACCTACTCTCCCACGTCTTGAGACGCAGTACCATTGGCGCGACGGCGCTTAACGGCCGAGTTCGGGATGGGATCGGGTGTTTCGCTCGTGCTATGGCCACCAGACCGGGGAAGAAACGCTCAGCGTTTCGGGGTCACCTGGCGGTGGTTCCCGAAGCATTGTCCAAGTTGCTTTTGACGGAAGAAGGCAGTGGTCTGTCTTCTTCCGGATCAAATCAAGCCAATCGAGCCATTAGTACCGGTCAACTGAACGCATTGCTGCGCGTACATCTCCGGCCTATCGACGTGGTGGTCTTCCACGGCTCTCAAGGGATACCTTGTTTTGAGGGGGGCTTCACGCTTAGATGCCTTCAGCGTTTATCCTGTCCGTTCATAGCTACCCAGCACTGCCGTTGGCACGACAACTGGTCCACCAGTGGAACGTTCACCCCGGTCCTCTCGTACTAGGGGCAACTCCTCTCAAGTATCCTACACCCACGGCAGATAGGGACCGAACTGTCTCACGACGTTCTAAACCCAGCTCACGTACCTCTTTAAATGGCGAACAGCCATACCCTTGGGACCTGCTCCAGCCCCAGGATGAGATGAGCCGACATCGAGGTGCCAAACGATGCCGTCGATATGGACTCTTGGGCATCATCAGCCTGTTATCCCCAGCGTACCTTTTATCCGTTGAGCGATGGCCCTTCCACTCGGGACCACCGGATCACTATGGCCGTCTTTCGACTCTGCTCGACGTGTCAGTCTTGCAGTCAGGCTGGCTTCTGCCATTGCACTCA